>JAQTRE010000032.1 GCA_028711995.1 Dehalococcoidia bacterium
ACGAGGTTTACTCTTCTACCGCCTGATGGAGCAGGCAATAGCTTGTGCCCCCGTGCCGCGTCAAATGATCGTAGGAGGCCATCCACAACATATGGTATATGGTTGAGTAAAGTGCATACCCACTTTCCAGAATACTCAGCTTCACCAACCATTACGTTCTCCCTCTTGCTGACTCTGAGAAAATTCGTCAAAAACCTTTTTCAAGGTCAAACTGCGGAAGTTGGGCTAGCATGACGTTGTGCAGGTAGCCTCCATCAGATCGAATTTCTCTGAAAATCGATCTGACTCAACACGTATCGGGCTTGAGTTGTAGGCTTTGAGGGTGTATGATGCCAAGTAGTGGATATGGCAAATACAAATCGAGCGGACAGACCGAAGGTCGCTGAAAGCTTCCTGGCTCAGATATGGAAAGGGCAGTGGGTGCGGAAAGGCCCGCTTCCTACCAGCGATGGCCGGATGGTAAGAGTACGCTCGCCGGGCATGGAGAACCATGACAGTGGGCCCGATTTTCTGGGCGCAGCAATCCTTTTCGATGACGAGATTATCACCGGGGATATTGAGCTGCATGTGAAGTCGAGCGATTGGCGAGCGCACGGCCATCATCTCGATCCCCATTTCAACCAGGTGATTTTGCACGTAGTTCTCTGGGACGACGCCAAAAAGGCGACGCAGCTTCAGAGTGGCAAGCTCATTCCAACTCTGTCTTTGCGTGACTACCTGAATGGCTCGATGGATGAGCTTTCGCTTAGAGCCCAAGCCCATCCTGCCCCGCCTTTGCCCTGCCGGGGCGTGGGCGATCGATGCGAGCCGGATAAACTCGGTGAGATTCTGGACCGGTTTGGATTAGAGCGTTTCTACTTCAAGTCGGCTGCATTTGAGGTGGAACTGATTCTTGAGGAGCCAGCGCAGGTAGTATACTGGGGCATCATGGGGGCGTTGGGATACACCAAGAACAAGAAGCCTTTCCAGGAATTGGCGCGCCGTTTGCCGGTGCGGGTTCTGGAAAGCATCGCGCTGGAGCCGGAGCCGGAAAACCGTTTGGTCAGATTACAGGCGCTGCTTCTGGGAGCCTCTGGCTTGCTGCCTTCACAGTGTCAGGCAAAATCCGGGCTTGGCAAACTGGCGACTCTGCCAGAACTCGATGAGGCTTGGCGTTCCCTGAACACAGCGCCTAGCATGAGCTACGCTGACTGGCACTTCTCCCGGATGCATCCCAATAATTTTCCCACCCAGCGCCTTCTGGCAGCCGGATGTCTGGTCGATCGTCATCTGGAGAAAGGCTTGTTCAATAGCGTGATCGACCTCGTGGGCAGGGCAAAGCCTGGAAGGGAAGCAAAATCGATTGAGGATGGCTTTGTGGTTCCTGCTTTCATCGGGCACGAGCGAGCGCGAGAGATCGTAGTGAATGCAGTATTGCCCTTTTCTTTTGCGTGGGCGGAAATCGGATCACAGCCAAAGCTCAGTCAGCATATTCTGGCGATTTATCGAGCTTATCCCCGTATTGGTGAAAACCAGATCACCCGATATCTCAGCAATCTGTTTTGGGATAACGCGAAATCCAGGAATATCAACTCGGCGCAGAGGCAGCAGGGGATGATCCATCTCTACAAGACGTTCTGCCAGGAACAGCGGTGCGAGGCTTGTGAGATACCTGATTGCTGCTGATCGGATATCCCTTCGGTACTCTCGGGGTGGTTAGACCAGCCTTAAATTCGGCCGGACGTCCATGTCCCAGCCGGAGGATTTCCCCTCCAGGAATTTGAAATAGCCGCAGGCTGCAATCATGGCGGCGTTATCGGTGCAGAGGATCGGGCTGGGAATGAGGACTGGCGTCGAGGAGCGCTCAATCATAGCCTGACGAAGCCTGGAGTTGGCCGCTACCCCTCCGGCAAGGAGTATCTGCCTCACGCCGTTTCTCTTGGCGGCCTCGATGGTTTTGGTGACCAGCACATCGACCACCGATTCCTGAAATCCGGCCGCGATCTCCCCGACCAAATGCTCGGATGCAGGAGAGATTGCTTCCCCGGTAATTCCAAGGTCACGTGCCATGTGGAGTGTCGCTGTTTTGAGTCCACTGAAACTGAAGTCATCGCTATCCTTGAGCCACGCTCGCGGCAAGCGGCGGGGGGTATCGACTCCCTTTGCCGTCCGCTCGATGATCGGTCCGCCCGGATAGCCCAGTCCAAGCAGCCTGGCCACCTTGTCGAATGCCTCACCGGCGGCATCATCGCGAGTCTGGCCCAGTTGCTGGTACTTGCCATGATCATGCATCAGGATCAGGTCGGTGTGTCCGCCGGAGACGATCAGGCAGAGCAATGGAAACTCAGGTGTTCTTGCCTCTTTGTTCTGAAGCCAGTTGGCGTAGATATGGCCTTCGAGGTGGTTGACTCCGATGAGGGGGAGATCGCTAGCCAGCGCCAGCGCCTTGGCCAGATTGACCCCGGCCAGAAGCGATCCGGCAAGTCCGGGTCCGTTGGTGACTGCAATTGCCGTGATATCCTTGAGTTCCAGTTGTGCTTCTGCCAGCGCCTTCTCCGTAATCGGAATGGCAGCCAGCAGGTGTTGGCGCGATGCTACTTCAGGGACGATGCCTCCGTATCGGGCGTGAATTTCCACTTGGGAGGCGATAACATTGGAGAGAATCCTGACGCCATCCTCGACCACCGCCACAGCAGTTTCATCGCAGGAAGTTTCAATACCCAAGAGTTTCATCGGTAAGTGACCAACTCCTCGATGGGTTTTCTTGGTATCTCCGGCGGCATCCTGACAGGAACCCCGATGGAGACGACAGCGGCTGTGAACCATGGCTTTTTAACTTCCAGCACTGCCTCGATCTCTGCCTGGGCCAACAGCAGAGGGAGGGTGGCCCAGCACCCTCCATATCCTAGAGCAGCGGCCGCCAGATGAAGATGCGCTATGGCTGCGGCTGTGGCTTGCAGTCCGGCATTGAAATTCGGCTGTTCTGTGACATCCACGCTTGGCCAGGGATGAGTCAGCGCTACTACCACGATGGGGGCATCAAAGACATTGGTGGCGTTGAATCTCCGGTCATAGGATGCCAGCCCTCTTCCGCCATGATCGGACACTTCCGCTTGGGAATCGACAATAGCCAGAACCACATCCTTGAGCTTTGTTTTCAACTCCTTATCTCGAATAACGATGAAACGCCAGGGTTGCTGGTTATAAGGACTGGGAGCCAGCCTCGCTGCTTCCAGCATGATCCGAAGATCATCCGCCTGTACGGGATCTGCGGTAAAGCGCCGAATGCTTCGCCTTTTCTTGATGACTTCGAAGAAATCCATGTTCACATCCTCACGCGTGTTTTGACGATTGCCGAATTCCAGAAGGCGTTTCTTCCACTTTTGCATTATATCAGCTTTTCAGCGAATTGATTTGTTCCGCATGATGTATTACACTAATCATCGCATGCTGTCGGATAATGCCTCAGAAACAGGCGATGAGGGGGTTCCAGGTTGAAGCTGCGAGGTAAAGTGCACAAATATGGGGCCAATGTCGATACCGATGCCGTCATTCCGGCGCGCTATCTGAACGTCTCCGATCCGAAAGAACTGGCCATGCACTGCATGGAAGATATCGATATTGAGTTTGTCAGCCGGGTTCAGCCGGGCGATATCATCGTGGCAACCACCAACTTCGGCAGCGGCTCATCGAGAGAGCACGCCCCGCTGGCGATAAAAGCCTCAGGCGTAAGTTGTGTGATCGCCAAGAGTTTTGCCCGGATATTCTATCGCAATGCCATCAACATCGGTTTGCCGATCCTTGAATGCGCTGCAGCCGTGGAGAACTGTGAATCCGGCGATATCCTGGAGGTGGAACTGGCCACCGGAGATATCTGGAATGTAACCCGGGGATCGCATTTCAAAGCCGAGCCTTTCCCGGACTTCATGCTGGAGCTGATATTGGCGGGAGGGCTCATCGAACACACTAAAAGGAAGATCGGAGGCAGGAGGAAATAGATGCGGTTTGGTATTGTGGTTTTGCCTGGTGACGGGGTAGGGCCGGAAGTGGTTTCGGCAGCTGTTGAGGTGTTGCAAGCCGTCGGCAAGAAATTCGGTCACCAGTTCGATTTGCGCTACGACGTCATTGGCGGGGCGGCCATCGATAAGCATGGAGTGCCGCTGGCGGCAGAGACTCTTAAGATATGCAAGCAGTCTGATGCCGTTCTGCTTGGAGCGGTGGGCGACCCCAAGTATGACGATCCGCTGGGAAAGGTTCGCCCGGAGGACGGGCTCCTTCAATTGCGCAAGGGCATGGGGCTGTTTGCCAATATCCGGCCGGTGAAAGTCCTTCCGATGCTGGCCGATCAGACCAATTTGAAACCTGAAGTCATCAGGGGAGTTGACTTCGTGTTCGTTCGGGAACTTACCGGCGGGCTCTATTTCGGCAAACCCAAGAAGAGATGGGAAACCTCCCGGGGCAGGAAGGCCGTTGACTCGATGCTTTATTCGGAGCACGAGATCAATCGAATCGTGAGGGTGGGATTTGAAATCGCCCGGATGCGACGCAAAAAGCTGATCTCGGTGGACAAGGCCAATGTGCTGGAATCGTCTCGACTCTGGCGTCAGATTGCCACCGAAGTTGCCGTGGAGTACCCCGATGTGCAGCTGGAACATCAGCTTGTGGATTCCTGCTCGATGCGGATCATTCAGCGCCCCACCGATTTCGACGTTCTGGTGACCGAAAACACCTTTGGCGATATATTGACCGATGAGGCCTCGATGCTGGCAGGGTCAATGGGCATGCTGCCCTCGGCCAGTCTGGCTGGCGTACCAAAAGGGGAGGCCTCTCGGGCTTTAGGCATGTATGAGCCTATTCATGGCAGCGCTCCTCGCCGGGCCAGACAAAACCTTGCCAATCCCATTGCTACCATCCTGAGTGTTGCCATGATGTTGCGCTACTCCCTTGGGTTGCCCAAGGAGGCTGTAGCAATCGAAAAAGCAGTGGACCGGGTTTTGGAGGATGACTACCGAACCTATGATATAATGACTGACGGAATGAAAAAAGTGGGAACGAAGGAGATGGGCGAGCTGGTGGCAGCCAAGATTTAACCCTGGATAGCACACCGAGTAAACATCGGAGGAACTTGACATGGAATTCAGATTTACCGAGGAGCAAGAAAACTTCAGGAAAGAGGTTCGCGCCTTTCTGGATGCGGAAATCAAGGCCGGATCATTCAAGCCGCATTGTGATGCCTGGATGACGCAATATTCGCCGGAATTCTCCCGCAAACTGGGCCAGCGGAAGTGGCTCGGGATGACCTGGCCCAAGGAGTACGGCGGTCAGGAGAGGAGCACCCTGGACCGGCTGATTCTGACCGAAGAGCTTCTGCGTTACGGGGCGCCGACATGCGGCCACTGGTTTTCAGATCGTCAGATAGGGCCTTCATTGATCCATTATGGAAGCGACGAGCAGAGACAGGAGTTTCTGCCCGGAATTTTGAGAGGAGAGACATCCTTTACCATCGGCATGAGCGAGCCCGAGGCCGGGTCCGATCTGGCCTCCCTCAAAACAAAAGCGCGCGAGGATGGAGACTACTACGTGATCGACGGGCAGAAGATCTGGTCCAGCGGGGCTCACTATGCTCAATATATGTATGCGGTGGTTCGCACTGATCCTGATGCTCCAAAGCACAAAGGGATCAGCGAATTTATCATCGATCTGAAGCTGCCCGGAATAACGGTCAATACCATTGAAGATATCACTGGTGATCGACATTTCAACGAGGTGTTCTTCGATAGCGTCCGTGTGCACAAGAAATACATGATCGGCAAGAAGAACATGGGATGGTATCAAATCACGCCCCAGCTCGATTTCGAGAGAAGCGGCATTGAGCGTGTGATGAGCAACTATCCGCTTTTCGATGGGTTGATCAACTATGTCAAGGAAACCAAGCGTAATGGAAAACCGCTCAGCGAAGATCCTTTGATCAGGCAGAAGCTGGCGGAGCTCAAGGTTGAATTTGAGGTCGGCCGATTGATGATCTACAAAGTGGCCTGGATGCAGAGCAAGAATCGGGTGCCCAACGTGGAACCGGCGATGGCCAAAGCCTATTGTGCTGAGTTTCAGCAGCGATTGTGCCGCGCAGCCATGGAGATTCTGGGGCCGCAGAGTCAATTGATGTCCGATTCCAAGCGTGCGGTGTTGCGGGGTATGGCAGCAGCGTCGCTGCTCTTTTCCCCCGGGTATACGCTTCAGGGCGGTACCACGGAAATCCTGCGAGGTATCGTAGCCGGGAGAGGATTGGGTTTGACCGGCAAATAGTCCTTGACAGGCGAGCTGTCAAACAGTAGCATTTAGGTGGTCGTGCTAGGTGGGGAGTTAGCGGTGCCCTGTACCCGAAATCCGCTATAGCGGGACTGAATTCCCACTTGAGGTCTTTGTTTTCTGGGACTGCCATCATTAAGTGGCGTTGATGGCTGGGTCCTGCGCGGCAGAGAGCTATGAATCCCGTCAGGTCCGGAAGGAAGCAGCGGTAAGTAGTCAACTCTGGGTGCCGCAGGGTTGCTTGGCTTGAGCAGGCTGGTGAAGGTAAGCCAGGGAGCGGGAACGAGAGTGGGTGCACGACCTCTTGATTTAGTTTTCATCCGTATCTGAGGGCGTGTCATTGACACGCCCTTTCTTGTTGTGTAGAGTCGCCGATGGATAGACAACCGGACGAATCGTCCTCCCTGTTGGCCCGAACAAAGACATTGCTGAGGCAGTATGGACTCCATGCCCGGAAAGGGCTGGGCCAGAATTTCCTGGTGGACCGATCCGCCATCGAGGCCTCTATCTCAGCGGCGGAACTGGTTTCGGAGGATGTGGTGGTGGAGGTGGGGCCGGGGTTGGGGGTGTTGACCGAGGAACTGTCAAAATCGGTGCAGCGAGTGATCGCTATTGAGATCGACCCGCGGATATCCGTCCTGCTTACCAAGCGATTTTCCCATCATCACGGCGTCAGCATCGTGAATGCCGATGTCCTCCAACTGGATATCAAGGGCTTGTTGGAACGAGAACCGGCTTCTCTTGATTCTGGATACAAAGTGGTGGCGAATCTGCCGTACTATATCGCGGCACCGACGATTCGGCATTTCTTGGAGGCTGAGGTGAAGCCCAGGCGAATGGTGGTAATGGTCCAGAAGGAAGTGGCTCAAAACATGGTGGCTGCGCCGGGTCGGCTGAGCATCTTTGGCATTAGCGTGCAGCTCTATGGCAAGGCGGATATCGTCTGTTATGTTCCGGCAGAAAGTTTTTATCCGGCTCCCAAAGTGGATTCGGCCATCGTTCGCATTGATGTCTATGAGCATCCGGCCGTGGAGGCGGATATCGAAGGGTTCTTCCGGGTGGTAAAGGCTGGTTTCAGCGCTCCGCGCAAGCAGCTTCGCAACTCCCTGGCTCAGGGGCTGGGCATTGTGCCCGCCGCCTCTGAGGAATTCCTTAGCCAGGCCGGAATCTCCTTCCAGCGGCGGGCCGAGACCCTGACTCTGGAGGAGTGGGCCAGCTTGTGCCATGTCGTTCTCCCTTCGTTGGCGGGAGGGAGCTAGAAAAAACACCCTTACCCCCGGATCAAGTCTGGGGTAGGCTTTCCCTCTCCCATCAAGGGAGAGGATCAAGATTATTATGCTAATTCTTTCCGCCCCAGCCAAAGTGAATCTGACCCTTGAGGTCATCGGTAAGAGGGATGATGGCTATCACGAGATCGCCAGCGTCATGCAGACGATCAGCCTCGCCGATGAGCTTTCATTCGAGCAGGCGTCAGAGATCGAGTTTGGCTGCTATGCTTCCAAGGTGGAAAAGGAGGAGCTACTTGAGGATGCCGTTTTGAATGCAGCCAATTTATTGCGGCAAGAGACCGGTTGTCTCCAAGGAGCAAGGATCACGATTCGAAAACTGGGAGTGCCTCGAGCAGCCGGGCTTGGATCAAGTTCTAGCATTCCGGCAACTGTAATCAATGGGCTGAATGATCTCTGGGGATTGAAATTGAGACCGGAAGCGCTGAGTCGGCTGGCATCCCGGATCGGATCGGACACACCGTTCTTCATCTACGGTGGGACGGCTCTGGCTAAAGGTCGCGGCGAGGACATTACACCCCTGCCTTCCCCACCCCGTATATGGTTGGTATTGCTGATGCCAGCCATCGAACCTGTTCCCGGGAAAACCGCCAAAATGTACGCCAGGTTGAATCGATCCCATTTTAGCGACGGAGCCCGGACGCGGAGGCTCGTTAGCGAACTAGACCAAGGCCGAGTCCTGCGTTCCGATATGCTATATAATACCTTCGAGAAGGTGGCCTTCGATTTCTTCGGGCCACTTGGCGAATATCGTAAAGAGTTCCTGCAGGCTGGAGCGAGTAGCGTTCATCTTGCTGGAGCGGGTCCCGCGCTGTTTGCATTGGTTCCCGATGAGGCCAGCGGAGAAGCGTTGACCCATCGGCTGAGGAACAGAGCGCAAGAAGCCTATTTGGTTCACACCGTTTAGGCCGTCTTTGATGGGCGCATCGGCACTTCTACGGAAGGGACAGGTTCACTTTAGAAATGGCGGAACGGATTTACGTTGCTCTGGACCTGGAGACGACCGGGCTTGCTCCCGAGAGCGATGAGATCATCGAAATCGGCGCAGTCAAGTTCAATAGCGACGGTCGTGAGATCGATGTCTTTGAGACGCTGGTGAATCCCCGTCGGCCGATTCCCTACACCATCACCAGGCTCTGCGATATCTCTCAGGAGCAAATCGATGCCGCCCCTTCTTTCTCAGAAGTGGTCGGAAAGCTGGTCTCCTTTCTGGAGGGCTGTTCTCCGGTGGGACACAATATTTCCTTCGACCTCAACTTTCTGAGGCGCAATGGCGTCAACTTACCCGGCCCTTCTTATGATACCTACGATCTGGCCAAACTGCTTTTGCCTGATCTCGGGGAGCGCAGCTTATCCGCGGTGGCTTATCATCTGGGGATTCCCCATCCTTCGGCGCACCGCGCTTTGCCTGACGCCAGAGTGGCCAAAGAGGTCTTCGTTCTGCTGTTGGGGAAAATCAACGGAATGGACCCCGTTGTATTGGGGGAACTGGTTCGCCTGACAGCGAAGACGGATTGGTGGCTTGGTGAATTTCTGGGCGAGATGGCACAGGCGCGGAACGTCAATCCCCTGCTCGGTGCAGCGGCTTTTGAGCAGGTGGCGTTCGGATCAACTGCATCCAGGGAGGCTCGACCTCTGAAGCCCAATTCAGAAAAAACGTTGCTGGATATCGAGTATCTGACGCGTTTGTTTGATATCGATGGACCGCTGGCGCAGGTGTTCCCCGGCTATGAACAGCGCCCGGAGCAGAAGGAAATGATGCGAGCCGTGGCTGAGGCGCTCAACTTCAGCCAGCACCTGATTGTTGAGGCCGGCACGGGTACGGGCAAGTCGATGGCCTATCTGCTCCCCGCAGCGATGTTTGCCTGCAAGAACAATATTCCAGTGGTTGTTTCCACCAACACTATCAACCTTCAGGAGCAGTTGGTGCACAAGGATATTCCCGATCTAGTTGACGCTATCCAGTCGGATTTATCGGACCTGAAGGTGGCAACAATCAAAGGGCGAAACAACTACCTCTGCTTGCGGCGGTGGGAAACCGTGCGGCGAACCAGGGAAATCGGACCGGAGGTGGTTCAACTTCTGGCTCGCATTCAGCTCTGGCTTCCTTCAACCCAGACGGGCGATCGCTCGGAACTGAATCTGGATAGCTGGGAACTCCGGTTCTGGCCTCGAGTTTGCGCCCAGAGCTATGATTGTCTGGGAAGGAAATGCCCTTATTATCAGCGGGGGCTTTGCTTTCTTCATCGCGCCCGGAATGTGGCCGGAAACGCGCATCTGATCGTGACCAACCACGCCCTGCTTCTCTCGGAGGTGGCCGCCGATGCCCAGATACTCCCGGAATATGCCCATCTGATCATCGATGAGGCCCATCATTTTGAGGATGTGGCCACCGATCAAATGGGCGTTGAAATTCGGGAGGAGGGTATCGTCGATCACCTGGATCAAATCTCCCGCGAAGTGGATGGCCAGCAAGCCGGGTTTCTGCCGCAACTGGCATACTGGGTTCGCGCCAGTGATCTCGACGGATCAAAGAAGGCCGATCTCGAACAACTGATGCATTCGTTGAGTCTGGGGGTGGCGAAGATTCGTGCCCGGCTATCCGAATTTTTCAACGCGATTGGAGATGTGCTGCAAAACTATGGTGAGGGACAGGGGGAGTATGATCTTCGCCTGAGGATCACCGGGGCGATGCGTGCCCAGCCGGCGTGGTCGGATATCGAGATCAGTTGTGAGAATCTGACGCTGACATTGGAGGATGTGACCAAATCCCTCTCCAGATTGCACACCGCTACGGAAGCCCTGCCTGTTTCAGAGGCCTTAGGCTTCGAGATGGTCTCGCTGCTGAACTCCAATGAGGAATTACGGGAACAGATCGATTCGCTGGTTTTTCATCCGGATGAGAACAGCATTCACTGGCTTACCTTGAACCGAAAGAACAATAGCATCGGCCTGCACTCTGCCCCGCTCCATGTGGGATCGATCCTGCAGAAGTCGTTCTACTCCCGAAAAGACACGCTGGTTCTCACCGGCGCTACTTTAACCACCGAGGGCAACTTCAGCTATATCAAGAGCCGTCTGGGCCTGGAAGGCGCACGAGAGCTTCTCCTCGGAACCTCTTTCGATTATCAGAGTGCGGCCCTGATCTATCTGGCCTCGGATATCCCTGAGCCGGGAAAAACAGGCTATCAGAAGTCTGTGGCTCAAGCACTGATATCGCTCTGTCGCGCTACCGAGGGGCGCTGTCTGGTTCTGTTCACCAGCCATTCCGCCTTGCGAGGGATACAGACGGCCATTCGAAGTTCACTGGAACAGGATGACATCCTTGTCCTGGCGCAGGGAGTGGATGGCCCGCCCAAGAAGCTACTTGCTTCCTTACGTAACAATCCGAGAACGGTACTTCTGGGGGCGGCCAGCTTCTGGGAGGGAGTGGATGTGGTGGGGGATGCCCTCAGTGTCCTGGTCATTGTGCGCTTGCCGTTTTCGGTTCCGACCGATCCCGTCTTTGCCGCCCGGTCGGATACTTTCGATGATCCTTTCAGCGAGTACTCTTTGCCCAAGACCGCGTTCAAGTTCAAACAGGGATTCGGCCGGCTTATCCGATCGAAAACGGATCGGGGAGTGATGGCCGTTCTCGATAGTCGATTAAGTGTCAGGAACTACAGCCATGTCTTTCTGAAGTCCTTGCCGCCGTGTCGAGTGGAGAAGGGACTGGTGCGAGACTTGCCGGATGCGGCGCAGAGGTGGCTCAAAAGGGAGTAGCAAACTGAGCACTGGCTCAATTTGACAAACCATCGAATCCCTGCTATATTAACCCCACAATCGAATAGCGTTTGAAAGGCTGTGAACAGGAGGAGTACCCTTCGTGAGCCAGCTACAGAGAGTCGGGGCAGGTGAGAGCCCGGCGCTAAAGCAGAGGGGGAATGGACCTGGGAGCTGCAAACCGAAATCTTAAGTGAGAGTAGGCTTTGACGGAAAGGGCACCGTGATCAGAGCCCAGGGTATCGCCAGAGATGGCCGTACCTGAAAGAGATGGCTGATGGGATAAGCATTAGCCGAACAAGGGTGGCACCGCGGATAAACCTCCGCCCCTTCTGGGGTCGGGGGTTTTTTGTTTTTATAAACTGTAGAGTTTGCTGAGGGTGCAGGGATACTTCCCTGCCGGGGGTTTGGGGGTGTCCCCCAATTCTCCTATAATTCCCCCAAGATTGGGGGCCAGGGGGTTGAAAATGATCAGATACATTCCGGATCGAGAGTTTTTCAGGCAAAAGGCCAAAAAAGGCGGGCTGATCCCGGTTTGCCGGGAACTGGCCGCCGATATGGACACGCCGGTTTCCGTTTTCCTGAAGCTGGGGCAAGAGCCCCCGACCTTTCTGCTGGAGAGCGTCGAGCAGGGGGAGAACCTGGGGCGGTATTCCTTCATGGGCTTGGGGCACTCCATGGTTCTGGAGAGCAGGGGCAACCAGGCGATCATCCGCAACGGTGCAAAAGATCAAAAAATAGACCTCAAAAGCCGTGACCCGCTGCATCTGATCCAGGAGATATTGGGAAGACGGCAGGCGGTCAAAATACCGGGGCTCCCTCCCTTCTGCGGCGGGGCCGTCGGATATCTGGCGTATGATATCGTCAACTTCTTCGAAGAGTTGCCCCGGTGCTCTCAGGACGAACTGGGCTTGCCTGATTCACTTTTCCTCTTCACTGATACCATGCTCGCCTTCGATCACGTCCAGCGCAAGCTCAAGATCATCGCCAATGCCTATATCGATGACAACGCCGATGCGGCCTACGATGAAGCCATATCCAAAATAGAGAACATCGTCGCTAGTCTTACCGGACCCTTGCCGCCGCAAACGCAGGCGTATATTGCCACCGATGCAGCCTCATCCGGCGGAAAGGAGATGGCGTCCAATTTCAGTCGGGAAGGATTTATGGAGATGGTGAAGGCTTCCAAAGAGTACATCGCCGCCGGAGATGTCATCCAGATCGTCGTGTCCCAGAGGCTGCGCCGCCAGACTTCTGCCCAGCCTTTCGATATCTATCGGGCGCTACGGATGCTCAATCCGTCTCCTTACATGTTCTACTTCAATTTCGGCGGGTTTCAGTTGATCGGATCGAGTCCGGAGGTTCTGGTCAAAGCATTGGGGGATCGCGCCATATCGCGTCCAATTGCCGGAACTCGACCCAGAGGGGCTAGCGAGGAGGAAGATCAGGCGCTTATCGCCGAACTCCTGGCCGATCCCAAGGAGCGCGCCGAACATGTGATGCTGGTGGACTTGGCCCGTAACGATCTGGGGCGTGTCTGCCAGTACGGCACAGTGACGGTTCCCGAACTGATGGTGATTGAGAAATATTCCCATGTTAGCCATATCGTGTCGCAGGTGGAAGGAAAGCTCAATCCCAGTGAGGATGCTTTCTCTCTGCTGCGTGCTTCCTTCCCGGCGGGCACCGTCTCCGGAGCACCAAAGATTCGGGCCATGGAGATCATCGCCGAGCTGGAGAAGACCAAACGCGGCCCTTATGCCGGAGCGGTGGGATATTTCGATTTTGCCGGAAACATGGACACCTGCATCACAATACGAACCATTGTAATGAAAGATGACACGGTCTATTTGCAGGCTGGCGCCGGGATCGTGGCTGACTCCGATCCGGCCACCGAGTATCAGGAGTCGATGAACAAGATGAAGGCGCTGGAAAGGGCGATAACGATAGCGGAAGGGGATGGTTAAGACTGTCATTCCCGCGAAAGCGGGAATCCAGGAAGTAAATGGCCAACTATTTTGTCTATATCCTGGCAAGCAAGAAAAATGGAACCCTGTATATTGGGGTCACAAATGACTTACACCGACGAATCTATGAACATAAGGGAGACCTCGTGGAAGGCTTCACAAAGAAATATAGTATCCATTCATTGGTGTATTACGAACCTTGCGAGGACATTAGATCTGCAATAGAGAGAGAAAAGCAATTGAAGAAATGGAATCGGCGTTGGAAGATCGAGCTGATCGAAAAGACTAATCCTGAATGGATAGACCTTTACTCCAATCTGAGCGGATGATGGATTCCCGCTTGCGCGAGAATGACAAACGATCAAGGGGGTTGATCAAATGATTCTGGTAATTGATAACTACGACTCATTCACTTATAATTTGGTGCAATTGCTGGGCGAAATGGGCCAGGAACTGGTGGTGCATCGGAATGACAAGATCACCGTGGAAAAGGTCAGGGAGCTTAAACCTGACCGGATCGTGATCTCGCCGGGGCCGGGGAGGCCAGAGGCTGGCCGAATCTCCAACGACATCATCAAGGCCTTTTATCAGCAGATGCCCATCCTTGGTGTGTGCCTGGGAAACCAGTGCATTGCCTATTCGTTCGGCGGAAAAGTGGTGCGGGCCAAACGGCTGATGCACGGCAAGACATCGATGGTTCAACATGACGGAAAGGGAATTTTTGCCGGACTCTCCAACCCCTTCGAGGCCACGCGCTATCACTCGCTGATTGTGGAGGAGCCGCTGCCTGCCGAATTTGAGATATCCGCCCGCACAGCGGAGGGCGAGATCATGGGAATCCGGCATAAGGAGTATCCGTTGGAGGGAGTGCAGTTCCATCCGGAATCGATTTTAACCTTTGAGGGGAGGAAGCTGCTGAGGAATTTTGCGGAGGGATGACAAAAATGTAGGGGCAGGTTTTATACCTGCCCGATATTGGGCAGACTCGTGGGTCTGCCCTTGCGGAGGCAATCAATGATCAAAGAAGCCATCTTAAAAGTGGTTGAAAAACAAAACCTGACCATGACTGAGGCGGAAGCCGTCATGACGGAGATCATGAGCGGCCAGGCTACGCCTGCCCAGATCGCGGCGTTCATCACCGCGCTTCGCATCAAGGGCGAGACCGCCGAAGAGATCGCGGGCTGCGCCCGCATCATGCAAAAGCATGCCTTGCAGGTGAATCCGCAGAGGACGGATGTGGTGGATACCTGCGGCACTGGTGGGGATGACAGCGGCACCTTCAATATCTCCACCACTGTGGCCTTCGTGGCTGCCGGTGCGGGATTGGGCGTGGCTAAACATGGTAACCGCTCGGTCTCCAGTAAGTGCGGCAGCGCCGACCTGATGGAGGCCCTCGGCGTCAAGATCGATCTCAAGCCGGAGCAGGTGGCTCGGTGTGTCGATGAGGTGGGAATCGGATTCTGCTTTGCGCCTGCCTTCCATCCGGCGATGAAATATGCCACGCCGGTGCGCCGGGAGATCGGACTCAGAACTGTCTTCAATGTGCTGGGGCCGCTGGCCAATCCGGCCCGGGCCAAGCGGCAACTCATTGGCGTCTACAGCGCCGATCTGACCGAGGTGCTGGCCGATGTGCTGCGCGCCCTGAAATCGGAGAGAGCCTTTGTGGTGCACGGACATGGAGGACTCGACGAGCTTTCCACCACCGGCACCAATCGCGTTTCGGAGCTTTGCGACGGAACCGTTAAAACCTTCAAGCTTGACCCGCAGGAACTGGGAATCCCAAGGGCGAATCCAAAGGCGTTGCTGGGAGGAATGGTAGAGGAGAATGTGAAAATAGTGAAGGCGGTGCTCGGCGGAGAAAAAGGGCCAAAGCGGGATATTGTCTTGCTGAATGCTGCCGCTGTGCTGGTAGCCGGTGGCAAGGCCAGGGATTTTAAGGAAGGGTTGGCTGTAGCGGCTCAATCGATCGACAGCGGTAAAGCGCTAGCCAAGATCGGCGATCTGGCAAAAATGAGTCAGGGGTTTGCCTGAGATGATTTTGGATAAGATCGTTGCTGCCACGAAGAAGTCGTTGCCGGAGCGCAAGGCGCGGATGCCTCTGGCTGATCTTGAGGCTATTGCCTGCGCAGTAGAGCCTCCGCGTGATTTTGCCGGAGCGATTGGCGGGTCTGGCATTAAGCTGATTGCCGAGGTGAAACGGGCTTCCCCTTCCAAAGGGCCATTAGCCTTGAATCTGAATGCGCCTACACTGGCCCGGAGTTATGAAAAAGGCGGTGCGGCGGCTATCTCGGTGCTGACGGAAACGGAATACTTCAAGGGCAGCATGGCTGATCTGGAAGCGGTACGGTCGGCAGTGGATATTCCGATCCTGCGCAAGGATTTTATCATCGACCCGTACCAGGTTTTTGAAGCGCGCGCCGGAGGCGCTGATATAGTTCTGTTGATTGCTGCAATTCTTTCATCAGAAGAGATGAGAGGTTTGCTGGAGATTGTTCATTCGCTGGAAATGAAGGCGCTGGTAGAGGTGCATGACAGAGCGGAGCTGGAGCGTGTTTTGAAACTGAATCCAGAGGTCATCGGGATCAACAACCGGAATCTGTTCGACTTCAGCGTCACCCTCCAGACAACACTTGCTCTGCGACCCTTCGTGCCCAAAGATGTCTTGCTGGTAAGCGAAAGCGGCATCCACATCAGGGACGACGTCAGAATGCTGGAAGATGCCGGAGTAAACGCTATTCTGGTCGGGGAGGCGCTGGTCACGAGCGCCGACCCGGCGGCAAAGATCAGAGAATTGATAGGCTGAGAGGGTTGACTAGAGCCCAATCGGAGTTCTGTGTGAGAGTAAGAATCAAGATTTGCGGGATCACCAATATCGAGGATGCGATGGCAGCGGTTGAATTCGGAGCCGATGCGCTGGGATTTGTGTTTGCGCCAAGTCCCCGTCAGGTGACTCCGGAACAGGTCAGGGCCATCACCGACCAACTGCCGCCGTTCGTGACAAAGGTGGGTGTGTTTGTGGATAGCGTGCTTTCGGAAGTGAAGGAAGTCATGTCGCTTTGCAATCTGGATATAGCCCAGTTGCACGGAAGTGAACCCTCCGATTTCTGTGAGGCGCTTTTCCCCAGAGTCATCAAAGTTTTTACTCCTGAGAGTCTGCCGCAACGAGAGGAATTGAAACGCTATCGTGTGGCAGCATTTATGATCGATAAGGAAAAGGGGTCGGATACCCGGCCGGAGCAGCTATTGCCGATTGCCAGGGAGATGGCGACACAAGGAAGGATTATCCTCGCCGGTGGACTGACCCCCGAGAATATCGCGCAAGCCATAGAAGTGGCCCATCCTTATGCGGTAGACGTTTCCAGCGGGGTAGAATCGAAGCCGGGAAAGAAAGACCATCAAAAGATGAAGGCGTTCATCCAATCTGTAGGGGCAGGGCTTGCCTTGCCCTCTCATTGGGGCGCGGCGAGCAGCGCCCCTACGTCGGAATGCCAATGAAATACGATCCCGATAAACACCATCGCCGATCCATCCGGTTGAAGGATTATGATTATTCGCAAGCCGGAGCGTATTTCGTGACGATTTGTATTCAGAATCGAGAGTGTCTGTTGGGAGACGTATTAGACGGGGAGATGCATTTGAGCCAAGCTGGGGAAATGGTTATCAGAGTGTGGGATGATTTAACGGTTCGTTACCCTGCCGTGGCATTAGATGAATTTGTAGTTATGCCCAATCATGTGCATGGCATCGTAATCGTAGGGGCACTTTTTGTGGGTGCCCAGCAAATGGCAGGCATAAAACCTGCCATTTCGGCCGACGACGTGACCGTTCGGGCAGGCACAAGACCTGCCCCTACATTATCGGAAATCATCGGCACATTCAAATCTATTACGACAAAAGAATACACGGTCGGTGTGGCGCAAAATGGATGGGCACCTTTTCACCAACGGTTGTGGCAACGCAACTATTACGAACACATCATCCGGAACGAAGACGATCTGAACCAAATCCGGGAATACATCCAAACCAATCCTTTGAACTGGGATCATGACGAGAACAATCCCAGAATCTTACAAGAGGCGCAATCGATATGAAAACCAAACCAAGACTACCTGATGTTCACGGGCACTTCGGTCCCTGGGGCGGGAAATTTGTGCCGGAGACGCTGATGCCCGCGCTGGCGGAACTGGAGCAGGCATATGCCCAGGCCTCGGCAGACGCCAACTTCTGGAAGGAGTTCGATGATCTCTGCCACTATTATGCCGGTCGTTCCACTCCGCTCTACCATGCTCGGCGGCTTTCCGAAAAGATGGGCGGAGCGCAAATTCTGCTCAAGCGGGAGGACTTGGCTCACACCGGTGCTCACAAGATCAACAATACGCTGGGCCAGGGTCTTCTTTGCCAGCGAATGGGGAAGAAGCGCATCATCGCCGAGACTGGAGCCGGACAGCACGGCGTGGCCACAGCGACAGTCTGTGCTCTACTGGGGCTTGAGTGCATTGTCTACATGGGATCGGAGGACGTCCACCGCCAGTCGATGAATGTTTTTCGTATGAAGCTTCTAGGCGCGGAAGTGCGTCCGGTGGATTCCGGCACCCGCACGCTGAAAGACGCCATCAATGAGGCCATCCGCGATTGGGTAACCAATGTGCAAACTACCCACTATCTGATCGGCTCGGTAGTCGGGCCTCATCCTTATCCCATGATGGTGCGTGACTTTCAATCGGTCATCGGAAAGGAGACCAAGGAGCAGATGCTGGCACAGCATAAGCGCCTTCCTGATTACATCGTGGCCTGCGTCGGCGGCGGCAGCAATTCCATGGGAATCTTTCATCCCTTCATCGAGGACAAAACCGTTCAACTGATAGGAGTTGAGGCGGCAGGAAAAGGCATCGAGACAGGCCTTCATTCAGTAACTCTGGGAGCCGGGAGCCCGGGCGTTCTCCACGGGGCTAAATCCTATCTCCTGCAGGATGAACACGGGCAGGTGAATCCAACCCACAGCATCTCGGCGGGTCTGGATTACCCCGGAGTCGGGCCGGAGCACAGCTACCTGAAGGACGCTGGCCGGGCCAAATACGTTTCCGTTACCGACGATCAGGCACTGGAGGGTTTCAAAATGCTCTGCGAAGTGGAGGGCATCATCCCGGCGCTGGAATCTTCTCACGCCATCTATCATGCGGCCCAGATGGCAAAGGGGCTGCCGAAGGACAAAATTATTGTGGTGTGCGTTTCCGGCCGAGGCGATAAGGACCTAGGTATCGTCGCCGGGGCAATGGGGATAGGATTATGAGCAGAATCGAACGAGTATTCAAGGATAAGAATCGCAAAGCGCTGATACCTTACGTAACGGTAGGTTATCCGAATGTCGAGGCAACGCTGAAAATTGTGTCGGCGCTGGCCGAGTGCGGAGCCGACATCATCGAGCTGGGCATTCCCTTCTCCGATCCCCTCGCCGATGGTCCCACCATCCAGCAGTCCAGCTTTGAGGCTCTCCAGCAGGGGGTTACGCCGGAGATTTGTCTGGAGGTTGCCCGCAAACTGAGGGAGAGTGTCGACATCCCGCTGGTTTTTATGGGATACTATAATCCGGTATTTCACTATGGCTTGGAGCGCTTCTGCGGCGAATGCGCCAAGGTGGGGATCGATGGGTTGATCATTCCCGACCTGCCTCCAGAAGAGGCGTCAGAGCTGGAGGGTTTGGCTCGAAAGCAGGGGATCGATTTGATTTATCTCCTGGCCCCGACCAGTGACGACCAGCGTATCGATCTGGTGGCTAAACGATCCGGCGGATTCATTTATCTGGTATCGATCACCGGAGTCACCGGAGCCAGAAGCGATCTGCCGGTAGAACTGGAGAACTTTGTAAACAAGGTAAGACAAAAAGCTCGTCAGCCGCTCTGTGTGGGTTTTGGGATTTCCACTCCCGAACAGGCAAAGCGCGTGGCTGAAGTGGCTGATGGGATTATCGTAGGAAGCCGGGTAATACAGTTGATAAAGGAGGACGAATCGCTGACGAAACTGAAATCCTTTATTGCCAGCTTGAGAGCAGTTATCTAAGTCCGATCAATCGACTAAGGAGGAAAGATGGATACCAAGATTCTTTTGACTGAAAAGGAAATGCCTACCTCGTGGTACAATATCCAGGCTGATCTGCCGAAGCCGTTGCCGCCCCTGCGACACCCGGCGACTACTGAAATTACCCGGCTGCCCCCGCCTCTGTTTGCCAGGGCGATGGATGAGCAGGAGTTCAGCACGGAACGCTGGATAGAAATACCGGATGAGGTTCAGGAAATCTACAAAATGTGGAGACCCACGCCGATGTATCGCGCATTCCGGCTGGAGAAGGCGCTGGATACTCCGGCTCACATCTATTACAAATACGAAGGCGTCAGCCCGGCCGGAAGTCACAAACTGAATACCGCCGTGGCTCAGGCCTATTATAACAAGAAGGAAGGAATCAAACGCCTTTCTACAGAGACCGGCGCTGGTCAGTGGGGAAGCGCCCTTTCCATGGCCTGCCAGTTCTTCGGGCTTGAGTGCAAGGTCTATATGGTCAAGGTCAGCTATTTCCAGAAGCCCTATCGCCGAATCCTGATGGAAACTTTCGGGGCCAAGGTCGTGCCGAGCCCAAGCCCGGATACCGCCATCGGTCGCAAGATTCTGGAGGAAAACCCGAATTCCGATGGAAGCCTTGGCATTGCCATCAGCGAAGCGTGCGAGGACGCTTTCAGCCGCGATGATACGCACTATACTCTGGGGAGCGTGGTCAATCACGTCCTGCTTCACCAGACGCTGCTGGGACTGGAATCTCAGAAGCAACTGGAGAAGGTCGGCGTCTATCCCGATATGCTCGTGGGCTGTGTCGGTGGCGGCTCAAACTTCGCCGGATTATTCTTGCCCTACATGAAGGATAAGATCTCTGGAGCGAAGAAGAACCTTCAGGTGATCTGCGTTGAACCTACCGCCTGCCCAAGCATGACCAAAGGTCTCTATGCCTGGGATTATGGGGATGTGGCCGGAATGGCGCCGATTGCCATGATGGATACTTTGGGGCATGCCTTCATGCCTGCGCCGGTGCACGCCGGCGGCTTGCGCTATCATGGCATGGCTCCAATTGTTTCGCACCTTCACAAGCTGGGGTTCATTGAGGCTCGTGCCGTCAATCAGATTCCCACTTTCCAGGCAGCGATTCAGTTTGCTCATTCAGAGGGAATTGTGCCAGCGCCGGAACCGGCACATGCTATCCGGGTGGTCATCGATGAGGCGCTCAAGTGTAAGCAGGAGGGAAAGAAGAAGAACATAGTGATGCTTCTCAGCGGACACGGGCACTTCGATCTGAGCGCCTATGAGCAATATCTCTCCGGCAAGCTGCAAAACTATGAGTATCCCAAGGAGTTGATAGACAAGGCGCTCAAAGAGCTGCCCAAGGTGAAAGAATAGACATAATTTCAGCAGGGGCGACCGACCGGTCGCCCCTGACCGGATGAGGAAAATGATCAGAGTAACCAGAGAAGAGATACCCGTCGGCGAAGTGGTCAATTCGCTCCGGCATCCGGATGCCGGAGCGGTGATTTCATATTTAGGTACGGTTCGCAGCTATCTGGAGGGAAAGCAAAGCAAGGGGCTTTCCTTTGAGGTGAAGGACGCTGTCATGTCCAGGAGCCTCCAGAAAGTGGAGTCCGAAGCTCTCCGTAAGTTTGAAATCAGAGAGATCGCCATCGTACACCGCACCGGCTCTTTTGCGGTCGGCGATAGCATTTTGCTGATTGCGATAAGCTCGGGGCACCGCGGTCCGGCGTTGGATGCCTGCGCCTGGACTATCGACCGGATCAAAGAGCTGCACGAAGTCTGGAAAAGAGAGGATTTGCTGGATTAGTTCACCTGAGGTTCGCTTTAATCCCGTCGGATTTTCTGCTAGAATTAAGGTCGTTTGAAACCTATCCCCATCGGGGAGTAGCGCAGTCTGGTTTAGCGCGCCACGTTCGGGACACTGAGATTGATAATACAGCACTAATTTTATTGTCAACCCACCTTTTTTCGGGGAGTAGCGCAGCCTGGTTAGCGCGTTGCGTTCGGGACGCAAAGGTCGGAGGTTCGAATCCTCTCTCCCCGACCATTTATTTTCCCCATCTCGATCACAGGTCCTCTGGCATGGCCACATGAATCTGAATCATACGGCAGGAAGCCGGGGTTGAATGATATGACCAGCACCACGTGTACGGGTCATGCCACACGTCCCGTACAGTCCAGCAACCAAAACTACTCTCGGTTGAGTGATATCTCGCAGAAATCCGCTTCCCCGAGGAATCGGAACTTCTGCCTGAACAGGCCGGCCAATTTGGTGTCTGCGGTTGCGAAGAAAATCTGCCTTGATCCCTGGATGGCTATGTCACGCAGATGGTCAAGAACGGACAGAACGTTCATGTCATCCACATGAGCAATCGGATCGTCAAATAGCAACACACGCGGCCCACTCACTAGGCGAACGTTCATTGAAAGGAATAGAGATAATGCATACGCGGCGCGCTGGCCGGAGCTCATTCCGGTAAGAATCACATCCTTCTCCGTTTCTCGACGACGAATGACGAGTTTCCCTTGTTCGGTCTTGACTTCAAACTCATTCGGTGCGTGAATCGCATCAAATATCTGGCTTATGGCGGACGCATTCTCAGAGAGTATGGTTGACACTAGTCCGCCACTGGTACTCTGCCCAATCAGTTCATCGAGGAGTCTAATGGCCTCGTGCAAACGCTCCCTCTCTTCACCTGTCTTCTTGATCTGATCCCCCAACATCTCGATCTTCTTCTCCTCGATTGCAGCGGCACCGACTTCGGCCGTCTCCTTCGCGAGTGCCGTTGTCAGATTCTGCAAATGCGATTGAGCATGTTCGAGTTGAACTGTGAGCGCCTCAAGCGTCTTGTCCTTCAAGTCTAGCAAAGCTGTGAGATCACCTTTCGCTTTGATGATCCCATCCAGATCAGAGGCCTGCATGCGTAACTGTTTCGCGAGCTCTTCTGGCGTAACGTCGATATCGACTGCGAAGCTCGTCGCGAGATGCTCACAGAATTCGTTAGCGGACTGGAGAGTGTTCTTGGCCAATTCCTCAGCCTCCAACACCCGACGGAGTTGATCGGTCACGATAGCCTTCCTCCTCAGAAGCTCCGACTCCTCCACGAGATGGTCGAGGCCCACAATTGTCAAATGTATGGGCAGGTCCTCCTCTCGCAAGCCACTTGCCGCAAGTCTCTGTAAATGTCTCTCCATCTCGGCAAGTCGAGTCCGCTCCAGCGTCAGAATCCTCTGTGCCTGTATGACTGCCTCCATCGCCTCACTCACTGACATCTCATGCTCGTTCCTGATGAAGGCCACAAGCCGACCTAGGGCAGTGGATCGTTTTTGCCGACGTGCCAGTTCTTGTTCAGCCGAAAGTACCTCGCTCTGGAGTTCTGCAAGTCGAGACTCGGAATCCTCGATAACACCAGACAGCATGCGATTCTGCAACTGTCCAGACTCAAACTCAGTATGACATATGGGACAAAGGTCGGGATTGGGAACGATACTAAGCAACTCTTGGGCCGCCTTGACAAGCCGCTGATGCAGAACGGTCACGGTCGCGTGAGTATTCTCCATGGCTTTGAGGGCAAATCGTGCATCTGCGAGGCGCTTGTTCTGGTCCGCAAGCAACGTATCTGCTGTAGCTAACTCAGTCCCGATTGGCAGCCCAAGACCATCGCTCAGTTCCAACCCAATATCGTCATCCCCAAATATAGACATGCGCGCGGATAGGGCGTCAACTCGTTGACGCAGTTCCCTCATCTCAACTGCATTCTTCCAATAGTCAGCTTTAGCATACGGAAGCAGAGCATCCAAGGCCAAGAGCTGGGAATGAAGACTTGCCTGATCGCGGGTGGTTTGGGCTAAACTCAGTGAGGCGTCCTTCCACTGGTTGTTGACTTTAGTTGCTGATTGGATAGCCTCCATGATTGCCTTATGCCGATCCAAAAGCGCTCCTTCGTTGATCGTCAGCACGTCGATTCCGGAGCGAACCAGTATCTGTGTTGCCGTGAGGGCAACCTGTAGGCTCTCGCTTATCATCGCAGCTTCCTGTTTTGTGGCAGGCATCACCCGCCAATCCAGCCGCTTTAGGGCTGTACACAAGTCCGCGAACAATGTGTCGGTCATTCGCGGTGCTCTGCGCGCAACATCAAGGCGCTGGAGGGAGTCTAATAACAATTGCTTATCAGTGGACAGATTGCGCTCGCGATCCTCGGCGAAGTGCTCGAGTTTGTCCCTAACACGCCGCAGTCGATCCTGTAGCCTTTCTGCTCCCGAACCTAGGAGCAGGCGCATCACCTCAGGGCCGATCCGCTCTTCACTATCTTCAACGGTCAGACGAACTGCCGCATCCGTGTCGAGAAAGTTGAACTTCCCGAAACTCTCAGCAAGAGTGAGAGTTTTGAGCTCCGTTTTTGCGTACCAATGGGAGTGCCGTGCACGCAACTGTCGTGGCAGGGTCTCCATCGATGTTACAAGCTTTTCCCTGCTGTCCACGAAGTCAGCTGAAATCGACGTATTCGGCGGCAGGTTACCAGGCCTACGAGTTTGGCCGCAAAAGAGAAACTCGATGGCCTCCAGCAATGACGTCTTGCCTGTGCCATTGCTCCCGACAATCAGGTTCACTTTCCCAAACCTGTGGATTTTCTCCCTTGGATACGACCGAAATCCCGTTATCCTCAATTCTCTCAGGAAGTATCCAGCTGCAGCTTTTTCGGATTTTGTGAGAGCCAAGGGCGCGGTGATTCTCTCTGCTTTCTTCACTTGCCCTGCCGCGATCGAGCGAGCGGCCTCTGGAACTGAAACATCCTCATCCAGAACATAAGCTAATCCCTTCTCATCCAGTCGACCTTGCCACATGGTGGCCAGGTCGCTAGGCATCGCTTGCGATACCGCTTGGTATGCCGGTAGTGATTCTGCCAGGAGGGAATCAACCTTGTCCTCCAGGATCACCATTTTGCGAGCGTACTCGCGGTCAGCCTCGACCTTCGCCTTCGTACGAGCAAAAACTTGGTTCTTCGACACAGCTGTGCTGGTTACAAAATACAAGTAGTGATTCCAGCGAAGGTCTTTCGACGCATTGCCTGAGTAATAGGTGTGGGAAAGGATTTTCTCCTGGTATTTACGCAGTTCATCGGCCCTGCTGAACAGGTCGTCGGTCAGGTCAAAGTAGCGAATCGCGTACTCGCGACCTGCGTACTTGTCCACTGCCCTAACTACGCCATCGCCAACACGTTCGATATTGCCGTATCTCGTGCGAAGCTTCTTCTCAATCCCAGCTACGTCAATCATCCCTCACCTCCTGCAATGTCTACCGCAGAATGTTTCAAGGGCTTGTCAAATCGACCTATCCCTTCAGGGCTCCAAACACAGGGGATATGGTCTCGCCGGTACACTACGCAGAACCTATCTGTAGCACGAATTACCGCATCCGTTGGGTCCGCACCTGAGCCAATTTCTGCAGCCGCCTGGCACATAAGTGTTTGCAGAACCTTTTGGTGTACCGACTCGACTATTGCATCGTCCGATTGGTCACCGAGGAACACAAGTGTTGCCGAGGCCCCGGTACTCATTGACACTACGTTTCGGTGCGGATTGGCGCTGTTCCACTCAAACTGAAAACCGCCTTCCATATCCTGAACTGGGACTGGCCATGGAACCCCGTGACCCGGCAAAGTCATAGCATCTTGAGCTCGTTGCAGACGATCCTTGCGAAAAACCACCCCACGTCGCGTAATATCGTTCTCCTGATGGACCGTTACACGTCGAATTGACTCTTCGTGTTCGACCTTCATGCAGGACAGCTCTTGCAGATAGAACCATCCTGATGGATCACCGCCCGGACCTGTCAAGAGTTCCAACGCTCGCTCTACCGCAAGGGGGCTTGTCGCCACCTTAGTTGGTAGATT
>JAQTRE010000033.1 GCA_028711995.1 Dehalococcoidia bacterium
GTGCTCAAACCCTCAAAACCGAGGGCTTAACCTATGAGAATGTCACTTGAAAGTCAAAACGTCGGTTTCAAAAACCGTGTCAACTTCTTTCAGGGTATTCTTAACCCCTATTCTTAAACGGCCTCAACACTGATAACTCATCGCTATAGAGGCGAACACCCTGCTGTTGACTACTCAATAGGGTGAACCCTGCCGCAGTGGGGGCATTTCAGTTGAGAGTGCTTGAACTTAGGCGGCACTTTCAGTTTGGTGCCGCACTCGCAGTTGATCGTTCGATAGTTGTTCTGCTTCCACATCAGGTCTGAGACCTCACGGGTGCGCTCCGCTCTTGAGGGTTCCGGCTCCTGCACTGTAGTATCTGCAGAAGCTGCGCGAATTCCCATCGCGCCGAAGCCTGCCACAGTGGCGGGCTTCATGATCGGCCCACCGCCTTTGTGGTTATTCTCGTAGGACTTCTGGTAGTCGACCAGTGACGCACCTCCTCCCATGGCTCGGAGGATGCGTATGCGTTCCGAGATAGGGGGATGAGTGCTGCTGAGATCGCTGGCGGCTTGTCCCTTTTTGCGGAAGGGGTTGCTGATGTACATCGGTGCCAAGGCTTGATTGGCCGATTGCATTTGCACTGTTGAGTTGCCCAGCTTCTCCAGGGCGGAGGCCAGCCCTTCCGGATATCGGGTATATTGCGCCGATGAGGCATCGGCAAGGTATTCCCGTTTTCGGGAGATAGCGAAATAGATCAGCCGTGCGAAAATCGGCGCCAATATCATCAGCAGAATTCCGATTAGAAGGAAAATGATTTGTGCTCCGCCTCCACCGCCACCTGAATTTCTCCTGCCGCCGGTCATGCTGCTCCAGAAAAGCATGTGAGTCATATACCAGGAGATCATCACAATAGCACCCAGAAGGACGCCACACAAGGTCATCAACAGCACGTCGCGGTTCTTAATGTGGGCCATCTCGTGGCCGACGACACCTTGAAGTTCATCGCGGTTGAGCTTCTGCAGTAATCCTGAGGTCACGGCAATGGATGCCCTTGACGGGTCTCGTCCTGTAGCAAACGCGTTCATCGCCGGGTCATCGATGATGTAAACTGAAGGCATGTATTCCAAGCCTGAGGCAATCTTCATCTCCTCGACGATGTTGTAGAGGCGCGGGTGATCGTCTCGCTCGATCTTTTTTGCCTTGGACATCGCCAGGAAGATGTTGTCCCCCTGGAAGTAGGCCACTGCCGTCATAATCCCCCATATGAAGAGGGCCATCACCAGCCCGGCAGCGGCGCTGCCAAAGAACGCCAATCCGATGAAAAAGCCGAACACCAGGAAGAGGATCGCCATGCTGGATACCAGCAGTATCGACTTGATCTGGTTGTCTCTGATCTGTTCCCACATATTCGTAGTGTAATACCCCTCCCTTGAGGGGAGAGTCTGCAACTATTAACTAACTGAAGCTTACCTTTGGCACTTCCCTCTCGGCCGGAGACTCAGTTTGGAAGAATTCTCCTTGCTTGAAACCAAACGTGCCGGCAATGATGTTGGAGGGAAACATCTGGATTTTGTTATTGAAGCCCAGCACAGAATCGTTGTAAAACTGGCGGGAGAAGGCAATCTTGTTTTCTGTAGAGGTCAATTCTTCTTGGAGGGCAAGGAAATTCTGGTTGGCTTTCAGGTCGGGGTAGGCCTCAGCGACGGCCAGCAGTCGGGATAGAACACCGCTCAATTCCCCTTCGGCCTTGGCTTGGGCCGCGACCCCTTTGCCAACAGCAGCCTGTGCCATATTGCGCGCGTTGGTCACCGCTTCAAATGTTCCCCGTTCGTGGGACGCATAACCCTTGACGGTTTCCACCAGATTGGGAATGAGGTCGTGCCGTCGCTTGAGTTGGACATCGATTTGCGCCCAGGCATTTTTCACCTGGTTGCGCAACCTCACCAGACCGTTATACATGACGATCAAGAAGAGACCGATAAGCACTACAAGACCGATGACGATACCGACTGCAAGCATATTAAAGCCTCCTTATGGATTGGGGTCCATCCCGTGATTGAATACCTCTCCCAGGAAGTTGATCACTCGTTCTTGGGACTGGGGTTTGGTCGATGGGTTATCGGGTAGCTGTGTGATGAGCTGGCCCACCTCTCCTTTATCAAACCATAACCCGTCTCCCCGTGGGCAGACATCAATGAGCACCTCCGGTGCATGCCCCAGCGTTGCCTTTTTCATTTTCTTGGCGCAGATCGGGCACTGCCGTTTTTTCTCCGTCGACTTTGTCTCAGGGGTACTCAGAATGCTGTCCAGTGATAGACTCGACTGTTCCAACTGCATGGTCTCGATCAAGACCTCCAGTTCCCCTGCGTCGAACCAGACCCCGGCGCACTCCACACAATAGTCAAGCTCGATACGATTGTGCTCAACCACGATCATCAAATTTTTGCACGCGGGGCATCTCATTTATGAATAGAGCCTCCGGGAAGCATTGCTCAAAGTCTAAGGGAAGAACATAAGCATGTCAAGAGGGGAAAATACCGCAGAATCCCCTGTTCTACGAGATTCTCCCCATAAGACCAACACAGTTCTATAGGTGGCTAAGCAAGGGTTGAAAGGTGCTGGACTCGTTTGAGCATGTTGGGATGGGTGCTCATCGCTTCCATAATCTTATCGCCAGTGCTGATCTTCACCTTCATGGATCGGAGGGTCATCAGCTCGCTTGGATCGATGGTGCCGTTCTTATCAAAGTCGATCTGCGCCAGCTCATTGACCTCATTCCAGGCTCTTGAAGGATCGTTTACAAAAAATGCCTTGACGCCTTCAGCCTGTTTAAGTTCCTGTTTGCCTTTGAATTTGGCGTTTCCGTAAGCCAGCTTATAGAGGGCAGTTGCCAGATGATGGGGTCTGTTTCCCAGCTGAACACTTCCCTCGTCGGCATAGTATTCCCGGATACGAGAGCCATAGAGGACAAGGAGATTGCTCACAAAGTACATCACCAGAGCGCCAAGGCCAATCACCAGCGTATAGCCTCCGTTTCTGCGGTCGCCAAACATTCCGCGGAACAAGAAGTTCCAGGCAATCCAGTAGAGGATCATCGGAACGACGGACAGAATGGTCATCACCGCCATATCACGGTGCTTTATATGGGACATCTCGTGTCCCAGAACAGCCCGGAGTTCATCCTTGTTCAGGAGATTCAGAATTCCTCTCGTCACGCATATCCGGCCATCTTTTTGCGTTCTGCCGAAGGCAAAGGCATTGGGAAGATTTATTTCGGAGATGCCCACTTTCGGCTTGGGGAGATTGGCCTGCTGCGCCAGTTCGGCCACCATGCGATGCAATTCGGGGGCCTCGCTCTCCGATACCCACTTCACTTTCATCGACCATGCTACTAAAGCAGGGCCAATCATGTATTGGAGCAGCGTCATGAAAAACGCCAGCCCGATATAGAATCCCATTCCACCCGCTCCGAGCGCCGTGCCGATACCGATGAACACGCCGTAAAGGATGGCAAACAGCAGCACCACCAGCAGATACATTCTAATTCTCAGCCAGAACATAAGTCTTACTCCTTGTCCCTTAAGTCACCTTAGACTCCACACGACCCACATATATTATACTCCATTTTGAGAAAAGTGAAGTCTGATAATCGATGGAGGCGACGGGCGGATTCGAACCGCCGAATAGAGGTTTTGCAGACCCCACAGCCTCAATACCTAATAGTCTTAGTGATTGATAGTCCTAATATCCTATACAGAGACGATATCAATGAAGCTATTATACCTAGTGTGGGAGCTAAAAGGCAATCAAACGTAGAGGATATCACTATGCTCATTGAACAGTGGAAGACTGCTAAGTTGTCTGAGGGTGTGCTTCCTGAAACGATTCGTAAATACGAGCCCGTACTGCGATGGTTTATCGACTACCTGCAGGCTAACAATAAAACTAAACCCACAAGACAGGACGTGGAAGGGTTTTTATCATCACTCCGCCAACGCCAACCGTCGTTATCGGATTACCGGATCAGAAATTATTGGGTTAGCCTTAGCTCATTTTATACTTGGGCTGAGTCAGCAGGATTACTCAAGTCCAATCCAATGAATGGAGTAAAGGCTCCTAAACTACCCAAAAATGCTATTGAAATCTACACATCTGAAGAGATCGAGAGGCTGCTCAAAGCATGTGCCAACGCTCGCGATAGGATGTTGATAACGATGTATCTTAATACTGGAGCTAGGGCCACTGAACTATTAGAAGCGAACATTGATGAACGGTGCTTGGCCCATCATGCGATAAAACTCCAAGGTAAAGGAAATAAAGAACGCATTATCCCTTTTAACGGGGAATGCACGATGGCGCTAACTAATTATTTCGCGCATGGTCCCCATGAGCCCATCGGTTATCAAGGATGCCTTCACATGCTTTATCGAACGTTTGATGCAGCGGGTGTGCGGAGAAGGAGTAAATGTATCCATTGCTTTCGCCACACCTTCGCGTGTAATTATCTACTCAAAGGGGGCAGCCCTTTAGCCTTGATGCATATTCTCGGTCATAGTTCCTTAACAATGGTGAACCGATATAGTCAATGGGTTGCTCAGATCGTAGCTACCAATGATTACCGCAAGACCTTTGACAGACCAAATGTAAATATTTGAGAGGGGGCCTGGGGCGAGAGTTGGGAACTAATACCGTGGTAATCAGCACGGCAGAAGACACCGGGAAACTCGCCCTGGTCGGATGAGAGAAGAGATGGAAACCAAGAAATATATACCCCTGAGTTTTGAGGAGAGGGCGGTTTATGGCCATTGCCGCACCTGTGGTGCCGCTCCAAGACAAAAATGTGATCCTGATGCGCTTGCTAAGTATTGGGGAGGTGTTCACTTGACCAGATGGGTAGAGTCTCCTACATACAAGATCGTTGTCAATGAGAGGTGATACTATCATGGGTATACAAGATCGGACCTATTATGGAGACGATCATCCCGCATGTTGCACCTGTGTAGCCTGTGAGAGGATGAAACATAAGTTCCTCAGTTGCCCGAGGTGTGGGCAGAAGATGTTGAGATGGCATGTTGAAGTGAAACTTTACTATTGTATGTTTCCAAACTGCGGTAATACTTTGACGATGGCCGATCTGAAGAGAATTCAACTCTACGGCGTAGGCGTACCGATTCTCACATTACCGAAACCAGTTCTTCTGCGGGAGAATCGAGGACTTGTACGGAGATTACTCCATTTGTAAGGAGGTATTTTGGTATGGAAATAGGCATCATCATCAAAAGTATCGGAGCCGTCCTGTTTGCGATGTGGGCTTATCCCCGAGGGTGGTATGATTTTGTGTTGCCTAAGCGTTTGAAGAGCAAGAAGTGGAAGCAGGAGCATGAGACACAACAGATCATAGAAAAAGTCATGTCTCATGAGACGCAACGATTGATATCAGAATTCTTTGATGGCAAGCAACAAGCACCTGAGCAACTTGCGGATGAACATCGTCAAACAACCCAACCATAACGATCTATCTTCTCATCGTTTCCCTCTCGTGGCGTTTTCCCTCCCGCCGACTGATCGTATAGTCATTTCCTGTAATCCGATTGAACGAAATCTTCCGCCGACCTCTGGAGCCAGTCAATGTAGCCCTCTGATTGCCAATCCTTACCACCACTTCTTTAGCCGGTTTACCCCGGCTGAACAGCGTGTCCTGCGGGCTCCCCTTGCCAGTGGATGCGTCTTCCGGTTTTTCGATAGTGATACGCACTTCTCCCCGGCCTCCCTTCTTGGTATCATCCGGACCTGGAGGCTTGGCGGTTATCCATGTGAACCCTTGTTTCCAGACATCCTCTCCGGGATTGTCAGGAACGCCCTTAGCTGATTCAATCTCAGCATCTGGTAACCGTGGTGAAGAGGGATGGGCAACGGTATCCGACGAGCGATCAGTTGATGTCCGATCTGGTTCGCGGGGTATCCTTCCCGGGCGGTCATCTGGTAGACGTTCAGTTGATGGCTCTGCCTCAGGTGCAGTATATGGGGTTGGCTCTGCGCTTGGTGTACTAGAAGATTTAGGTGATGTCCTTGGGTTCGGTTCGGGTGCAGGGGTGGGTGCAACCCTCAGAGCATTAGCAGGCTTTGGAGCAGTAACAAATCTGGATGCGGTACCCGTAGCATCTTGCGTCTGTTTCTCGATTGCCGCAATTGCGATTCTTGAGTTAGCGCGATCAATGAGTTCTTTGAATTCGCTTTGTATCTCCTTGTCTGTTCTGGATAATCTTGTCACTACAGCTTTTGCCGCGGTCGCCGGCTTGCCGATACGAGCAGTTTTCACTGTGGGATCAGCCGTATCAAATAGTCTCTGTAATTCTGCCAACCGTGCTTCACGCAGAGGGTCTTTGTCCAATACGGCTATCAAGGTCTGTTTCTTCTGCGCGGTCATCAACCGTTCCATTGCAGGGGTCATTGACTTGTCTTGGATAGCGGCAGAAAGACTGGTATTGGTGTACGGTGACGATTTGATTGTCTCAGTAGTCCGTGCTAACTCTTGGACTTGCGCTAAGTTTTGTCGTACGTATTCTGTTTGCTGTCTTACTAACTCGCTATCCTTTTTGTGGGTGCGATATTTGTCCAAATATACTTGCCAAGCATCATCGTCTCCGACCGTTGGTTTTGCTGGTTTGAAGGACTCCATTTCTTTGTCGATGTCATCCAAAATTCGTAATGTTTTAATTTCATTACCCACAGCTAGTGAGTCTTTCAGCCCAGTCAACAGTTTCACTGATGACGAAGGTAACTTATTGGCGGCGGTGAGTTGCGAGATGTAAGCTGGGCTAAGAAGCCTGTCCAGAGATAGTGCCTTAGTATACATATCAGCAGAGTCGACAACTATCAGTTCCGTTCCCTTGCCAAGCTTGCTGGCTTCATATATCGGATAAGTCCCCTTCTCTATCATCTCTGCGAACAATGACTGCATCTGATCTTTAAGGACAGTTGCCTTTTGTACCGTGGACTCCGGGGCCCCGGAGGTTTTTAGTGTGCTGATCACTTTGTTTGCTTTGGCTATCTCTTGTTGTAACTCTCCTACCTGGTCGACGTACTTTGGTATCTGCTTGACGGATTTCCCGGCACTCTCTACAAGGCCTTCGTATCTCATGGCTTCAAGTTTATTTATCTCACCCTGCAGCTCAGCTAAGGAGCGATCATTCAACCCTCTCCCATAAGTTCGGATAAATTCCTTCAAGTCAACCAACGTTGAATCGATTTTTGACACGTTGTACGTCAACGGCCTAACATATGCTTCATACGCTGCTCTGGTACTGTCAACAATATTGGCTGAAGCTGTTCTCATAGCCTCAATCACTCTGGGATCGTCTGCTACGATAGCTGGCCTTAGATATCCGCCGCTTATATTCGTTCTGATTATCGAAGGGGATTCACCATACCGGGCCAGCTCAGTGGTTGTGAATTCTCCAATCTTACCGGAAGTGGAGTATTTTTCGATCATGCTGTCATATCTACTTGCGGCCTTCGCCAATTCCACTTCAGACATCTGAGCCTTCAAAACGGCCTTATCATAATTGGATACGACCATCTTCACGTCGGATGTCGGAATATGCGCTAAAGCCCTCTCGGGTAATCCTAACTCTGCAGTTGAAAGCATCTTTGCCGATGGCTCCATTTCTGCAACACCAGCCTCTGGAATGACTCGGGATTGGGTAATGGAATCAATCAACTTAGAGCGGTCTCTATTTACGGCTGCTAAGTCTTGCATATACGTAGCTTGCGCTTTTGCCTGATCCTTGAATGCTATCGTCAGCTCTGTAGCGGCTTTTTCTCCGGATGTCGATTTCACAGCCTTACCTACAGTGTTGGCAAATTCCTCAGTATTTCGCGCTATGGCTGCCTCCATACTCGTCGTCTTTAATGCTGCTGAGCCTGCCTTTATTGCTGGACCTGCTATCAATGACAGATCACCTAGAATAGACACAATTGACCAACCAGACTTGACTCCTCTTTCCTTCACAGCTATGTAAGATCCAACTATCGGCACTAACGGCAATATCCCTTCAGTCACAGTGCCAACCGCAGCCTGTTTCCATGTTTTGGGGTTGTAGGCGCGGTTAACTATATTTTGCCACTGCTGCACCATTTCGGCCTGTTTCTCATCGGACAACTTGTCGAAGTTGACCGCTTGGCTGGGCTTCAGGTTTCGATCTAGCAGGAAGTCTACTTGGGCATCCTTGTCCATCTGCTCGAAATATGTCTTTGCTTCCGATGGCGACATATACGCAATAGCAAGCGCCTGGTCTTTACTGATATTCGGAAGCCTCGACCCCTCATCGAATTCCAGGGTTGCCGGCACTTCGGTATTGTATGCTTTTGTCAGCGTCTTTTGTTCTTTCTCCGACAACCCTTCGTAGTAAGCCCGGCTTACCCATTTATCCGGGGCGACTTCCACATTCTGGCGCTTGAATTCGGCCTCTGCCATCGTGTTTTCATACTGTTCACCTCCCAGTATGCTATTGACTCCGGCCATACCGGACTCTTTGAACGTCTTCTCCAGAGTAGCTTTGGCAACCCCGGAATTTTTTGCCATTGTGTCTACCCAGTCTTTCGGATACCACTCTTTGCTCTCGGGGTCCTGCACGTTATCTTTCACAAACTGTTCAGTGTCTTTGTAATCAGAGACATCGTATCCGGCATCCATGAACGTACTGACATGCACCCCATTCTTGACCGCCTGGAGGAATCCCCCCTCGTGCTCAATCTCACTGAGCGCCCTCTCCTGTTTCCTGGCGCTTGTCAGGGATTCTTCGCCAAATACCGTGCGGATATCATCATCAGAAGCCCCACCGCGGACAGCGGCCACCAAGTCATAAGTCGATTTTCCATCGGACTCACCTTTCACCCCGGATAGCTTTTCGATATTGGCCAGAGACGTCGTATAGTTCTGCTGCTCCGCTTTCGTTTCAGCGTTGAACTTCTCCACGCCGATCTCATTCAGCCGCTTCTGACTTTCCTGCGCTAACGACTCATAGAACGTCTTGTAAACGCGATCCTCTCCCGGCCCGACCTTGACAGTGTCCGCCTCAAACTTCTCCTGGCGGGCCTGCTGAAATTTATTGAAGTCCTCTATTCCTTGGCTCTTGATGATCAGCTTATCTTCAGCGGAAAGGTTATTGAACCACTGCTTTACAGATTGTCCGGAGTCGTCGGTCTTGTCCAGATCAAACCCTGCCTTCTTGATGGTGTCATCGGACACCCCGGAGGCCAGAGCTTTGATAGGATCGTTGCCGTATTTCTTCAGTTCGCTCTGCGCGGAGATCACTTCCGGGGACCGGCCGCCAAACTTCCATGACTCCCTGGTATCGAAGTTGACCTCCCCGGTAGACTTCAACAGCCCTTTATCCTTGAGCGTATCGATGTTGGGGGATATCCAGCCCTGAGAGAAGCGGTCCTTTACAATAGTCTCGGCGTTCTGTCCGGTGATGAATTCTACTTCGTCCGTGGTGGGATTGAAGACATACTGGCCGCTGGTAGGGGTTTGCCAAGCTTTGGACTGGTCAACTCCGCTGATCTGAGCTACGCCTGCGGCATCCATCGCCCCTGCCGCTTTGAGTTGATCGAAATTCGGTGACGTTTGTTTCCAGACGTCAGAAAGCCCGCTATATTCCTCTGGCGTGACATGTCGAATCTCACCGGTCCCTGGATTGATCACAAATTGCCCCATCGTCGTCCTCCTCAGTGCGAATAGGTAACATTGAAAGTACGAGCACCCCAATCAATTGAACGATCCCGATTCCGGCTAAGATCAGCCCCCACTCGTTATGAGGTGGGAGAAATACCTGCACGGTCAATCCAATGGCTAAGACGAGGGCAGCGCAAATGGAGGATGCTTGGAGATCCGGTGGCAGCGTGAAAAACCGGGTACTTACCCCAGAGGCTTTGATTGCATCCTCTCGACTTTCTTCCATAACACCGACCTCTTTCCCCGGATCACGTCGTACCAGGCCAGCACGATGATCCAGAGATTCAAAATGACGTACCAGGCTGACCGAAGAATACCCATACCGCTTCCCAAAGTTACCTATTTCGGGCACCGTACCAAGGCTAATTGAAGATCATCTGGTATCGTCGTATTCTTCTTCATACGCTACTGCCCCTCGGATAAGATGGCCCGCCAATCGAAGGTGGCCGTCGAAGCGCCGGGGTCCGCATCCACGCTGATGGTGAACTTCAGCCCGTCTCCGTCTGAGTCCTTGCTGCTGATCCATGCCTTCGTTGCGTTTCCCCATCCCGTACAGGTGATAGACACGCGAGCCGGTACTGCGGCCAAGCCATGCGCGACCTTGATTGTTGTGGTTGCGTTGGCTACGGTGGCTGTGCCGGAATTCTCGCTAGTGTACCCGAGGTTCCCCGAAACCGTCGTATGGGCTCCGACAGTCCAGATCGCAACGGTGTTTGTCGACAGGTAATTGCCTGATATCGTGTTGTAGTCCGTCGATCCATACTCTTGGATACCATAGTCCGCGGTGCTGTGGTTGTAGATGTCATTGCCGCACACGTCAGTATAAGTGGTGTTAACCAACACCACGCCGTTTCCAGTGTTGTCATGAATATGGCCTTGCGTCACCGAGTTACGCGAGCTTCCCAGAGTCACATCAGAGGCCATAAACTCAACTCCATTCGCGTTTCCGTATGATTCAAATGAGGTCAGCGAAACGTCGGTCACACTGTCGAACTCGATTCCATTGTTGGCATTATCATGAGCGATCACCCCAACGACATCTCCATACTTGGCCAGGCCAATCCGCAAACCGTAAACCGAATTGTCATATGTCGTGATACCGCTCAGATGGAAGTTGTATGCGTAGAGGTTAGGGCCATTGTCTGCCACAGAAACGCCAGTCCCGCTATTCCCGTAGGAGGTATGGTTGCTCACGTGTAAATCGTGTGACTGCTTGCCGGATCCCAGGTTGCTCCCAAAATACAAGCCATACCCTGTACCCCCCGTCCCATTGCCCCATGTTAAACACGCATTCACCCACAAGTCATGACTGCCATTGAAGAAGACGCCGCGATTCCTGCTGCCATGGGCGTTCACCTTCTCCATCCACACATAATTAGCACGGTACCCCATCAACCCTATGTCGCCGGCATCGACAATCTCGACTCCTCTAATCATGGCGTGGAAATTCGTTCCTGCCACCCCTCCATCCAATTGAATGCAATCGCTTGTATAGCCACTATCCTTGTTCCCATCCAAGACTCCACCCAGAATCTCGAAATCGTGGTCCGCGCTGTCTGCCGAGATCAACTCCGTATCTGCTGCCGCCACCAATCTCGCATCGGAGAGGTCAAGTATAGTATACGAATCCAGGTTGACAGGGCTCTCGATCAGCAGTTCCCCCACCACCTTGACCGATTCCTTCCAAGTTCTTCCGGCAGTCAGCGCGTTGATAGCAGCCAGAAGCTGCACATCATCGTCTATCCCATCACAGGAATAATCTGCCCGATCCTTAATAGCCTGCGGGGCATTTGCCCCAGCCACCACTTTGACCGCTCCCACGCCCGTAGGGGCAACAATTGATCCACCGGTCAAGGCTCCTGCAGCAGTCACCGTCGCGCCGGATACATCTCCCACTGTCGTGGAGTCTCCGTCCACAGTGGCATCGCCATCAACCTCCAGGTCCCCAGCTACGTCTAGGTTCCCGTCTTGATCCGCAAAAGCACTATATCCGTTATTACTGAGAGTGTTAAAGGCATCTCTGAGCGTGGCGTCAGTAGCCAAACTCGCAATAACAGGCATGATACACAAAAATAAGATTAACGATGCGATCACAAAGAGGAAACCAATTAACTGTTTCATCGATCACCTCCGAGCATTTACTCCATAAAAGAACATAGTCAGGCCAACTGCCAGATATGCCCACGCGAAATTCTCAGATACCGAAAACAACGATATCGCCAGAGCGGTGACGCTGACGCCGTTGATCATCAGTATCCACCAGGTGCGAACCCAGTAGGCGAGTCCGACCAGCGCCAGAAACATCATCACCTCCGGCACGGTCAACGTCATGTCAAAGCCCCCTCGAAATACTCCGGCATGAATAGCTTTACCGTGTCTACTTCCCGCGTGGCCACTTGCCCTTCATCGGCCGCTTTCAGGATAAGCTTCAATCCTGTTTTGATAGCCTGTTTGTCTACCTCTCTACCCTTCCGCTTGGCAAGGGCCACCTCTACAGCCAACGGCGCGAAGGTCAACACGCCATCCTCTATAGAGGCCCCGATCTCCGGCCCATTATCCCGAATGAATCGCATGGTCTGAGTGTTGTGAAGCGCAGTGATCGAGTCCTTGAATTCTCTGAGCCCCTTCTCACGCTCAAAAGCGGCCTTCTCCTCTTTCTTCATCACCTTCATCGTGTCCAGGTCCAGGATTTGCTCCCCACCGGTGATTGTTGTTTTCCGGGCAAAGGCGTAGGGATCCTGATGTTGGCCGGTGTGGAAGACGTCACGCAACCGATCGGCCTGATGGTACAATCTCCCCCATGTCATGCCAGGGCGTCCGGTGAAGTACCCACTCTGGTCTTTGATATTCAACGCTATGATGAACCCGCGATCGAGCCCATGATCCGTTCCCCATTCCGTGAACGAATAGTCTTGAGCGTAGATCAGAAGGTCTGTGTTAGCCATCACCGCTCTGGGCGGCAACTTGGACACCTGGGCATTCCACATGATCTTTTTGAGGTCTTTGCGCGTTTGACCGAACCAGTTGACCATCACGATTTGCGTGGTGCTCATTGCCCGGAGGCTGGTCATCCAGGTACTGATCTCGTCAATGCCGATGAACGCGGCATATAATTTCTCATCGAATTTCAGCAGGTCCTCTACATCAAGGGATCCTGGTCGCGCCGTGATCCCTCTCCGGTTCAGTCCGTCTTCTTTCATTGTCAGATTCGTATACGTCGGCAATCCCGCCGCGAGAGCGACGACTACATTACGCGCCAACCATAATGTTTTACCGCCGCCTTTTGGTCCGATCACGCCGATTGTCCAGTCCTCCGGTTGTTTACGCTTGCGGAATGGTAGATCTTCCCGGTCGGATTCGTCCGCTATCAGTTCGGCGATAGCCTTATTGAGTTCATCCACTTAACGTCTCCCGTTCACGCTCCTCGGATGATTTATGGCGGACCTTTACATCGGCGTCTTTTTTCTCCTTGTCCTTATCCTTCGGCTTTCCGACGAGCTTATCGCCGGCCGCTGTAGGCAATGCCTTCGGGGCGATGATATTAGTCAACGCCATAAGCGCATACGCCAGCGCCATACCGTCTTCGGCTTTTGATCCGGCGATGGTATTCACCACGTATCCCAGGATACGTGTGTGTACGGTGCCATCCTTCTTGGTAGCTATCGTCAAGATATCGACAATCAGCGCCATTTGCGCGCGGGGCAGATTGGCTTTCACCACGATATTGGCGATCTCGTGTTCCGGATCGCTGGATACCTTCAGGAATTCCTTGGCGTTGTTTCCTCCGCCAAGGGGTGTGGTAAAACCCAGATCGAAAGGATCATTTCCCATAACAGCTCCTATTTGATGGGCTTTAGCGGCACATCAGGTGTCGGTGTTGGGATGGTCAAGTCGGGCTTCATGGGCTGGGTTACACCTGGGACCGTATCTGTATTCCCGTCCGTTGTATCACCGCTATTGCCAAACAGCACCGCCACGATGACAATGAGCGCCATCACGAGGACTACAAATGCCAGCACATATCCGGTCATACTCCCCCATTTGGCCCATGGGTTCGGCCGATTCGTCTGCCGGCGCAGCAACTCAACCTCTGTGATATTTTTGGAGAGTGTTTCCGCCATCCCATAGAGCCGGGTGGAGGTAATCTCGTATTCACTCGGTTTAGGCGTTATTAACGGCTCAATATACTGCAACGGTCCGTTTTTGACGGCTACATAAACCATGTTGTCGCCACTCATCTTGATATAGTCTTCCTCATTCCCCGCGACGATTTTTGCCACTTCTCTGATGACCCACGGGTGATGATCCTCAATAACTCCGTCTTTGGTGATGAAGAATACGCATTTAGGGAGAAATGACAAATTGATACTGTATTCCGGAGATGGCTGGGGTTCTTCCGGTGAGAAGGTTATCAACTCAGGGAGATTATCCTGTTTTTTCCAAAATTTCAATCTCATCGTTTCTTCCTACACCAAAGACCCCGAAATTTTGTCCCAATTGGCGATGGCCATAATGACAACGATCAGACCGATAATGGACCCGAGAATCATCAATACCGGCAAAAGTCCCTCGTAGGTCTTTTGCTTCTCGATTTGCTTGTCGGCATTACTCAAACCATCATCGAGAGCGTTGCTCATGATGATGTCATCCTGGGTGACGTCTGACTCCCATGTATTGGTGTTGAAATTCCACGGCTGCGCGCTCAGCTCGAAAATGAGGCCCACTTGGCCTTTGGTCTTTACCCGCCCGCTACTATCGCGTATGATGTACCGGCGCATGCCTCCGGTCATACAGAAATACCCCAGTAGATTGTCAGGGTCGAGAAAGAAGGCCCCGGTGGAATCCAGGGCCTTCTTCGTGAACCTTCGATCTTCCCCGGCAATGAACTGGATTACCTTTGGCTTAGAGTCCGCTGTAGACTCCCAGAACTTCCAATTCCAATTCATAAATTGCCTCTGAGGGATTCGACTACATCTTCTTGCTGACGCCGAATCCGAGTAGCCCAATAGCTCCCATTGCGCCGAGGACAACAAACATAGGAACCATCGACGCGATGGAACTGAACCCAGGGAAGGTGTAACCGCGCAGTGTGTCTGACAGATCAACGATCGTGGGCATAAACACGCTGATGATCACAGCCCCAATACTGGATGCAATGACTGCGCCAATACTGGTCATCTTCGTCCGGCCCGTATAGGTCAGATAGGACAGCAGGATACCCATGATCAGGATCGACAGGAGCATCATCAGTGGGAACAAGCCGAGCATGCTTTCGGCGCCAGGGAAGTTGGACCAGGTGATGGTGTTATCGGTCAAGAGTGTATCCATCTGTGAAGCCACCAGGCCAACCATAATCAGGGTAATCATGGTGGTTACCGCCATCATCACTATTGCCTGGGTCATTCCCTTGGCGGACCCTCCCATTGCACCTTCCTCATCTCCTCCTTTTCGTACAGCCATCTTTCCCTCCTTTTAAGAATTTTCTATAGACAAGCTGGCTGTGTTTTAACAGGCCAGCATCGACCCTGAGTTAACCGAACTTGTTTTTACCCCAGACAAAGAGCCCGGCGATCGCTCCGAATACCCCCACCAGAAGTAATATTGTGGGAATGCTGTTGATCCATCCGAAGAGATTGAAAGTGTCCGGGGCTTCTTTGATGTACCCGATGGTGAGATATCGGGTGTCGCTTTCGGCTAACCCGCCGATGATAACGACTTTGGTTGAGTCAGTGTACGACACAACAATTGGAGAATCTAACTCATTATTTGAGGAAATACTGATGTCTTCGATATTATTCGGCTCGTGGTTATAAGTGAGGGCGCAGGATTCTGTCGTTTCAGCGGCTTCGGTGCTGGAGTCGAAAACTTCGGAATAGCTCTCCCTCTGCACATCCAGGACCACAGGGACCAGCATGTAGGTAACCAGCATGATCAAGATGATGATTCCCAAAACCGCTTCAACTATTCTCATACGCGCTCTCCTTTGATCCCTTGACTCGAAGCTAACATAACCCATACAATATTTTGTATATTGCTGTCTGTAATATACAAAATATTGACTTGGCCCCCTATAATAAGAGATGAGGTTGGATGAACAGGATTAAAGGTGAACAAGGACGGCCATACTCCATAGCGATTCTCGATGATGAGGAATCACGAGTTGACATCATTGAGGAGTTCTATAGTGTCATCGATAGACTGTCGCATCGAGAGAAGACAGCCTTAGCTAGAGCCCTATACAGGCAACCAAGAACCGTAGTGATAGCTTGGACATATCGAACACGATTTCCCGGGATAGAAGTGGCAAAGCGTGTGATAGAATGGGACAAAAAGGGCAGACCGTTGACTACTCGCAAATGTCGCACCTCTTACATCGATGCGGTGTAGCGGCTCTTCTCGTTCTGCTATTCTGGGCAGTCTTTCCCTCCGCCGTTTTCGCCGACCCCGCCACTCCCGATAATCTCCAAATCCGAGACGTCAAGGTATTCCGTCATCTCATAGAAGAGGATGATTTCCTGGCGGTAGTTGCCTTCGATATCGGCTACGATGCCTCTCCTCCGTCAGAACCGGCCAACACCTACTTCCTATTCCGGTTTGTGGATAGCGACGGCAACGACATCGGCCAGCAAGTTCCTTACTCCTATGGCTTCAATGGTTATTACTACGGGATCACGGCCTTCTACTTCTCCGCCGATAATGTGCCGGCATGGGACGCAGCTCACCAGGTCAAACTGGAGGGCAACCCCACTCAATGGACTACCTTGCCGACGCCTTCTATCTGGACCATCGGAAGCAGCGACTATTCGGCCGGGACGGACCAATTGGAGAACCGGGCAGAACTGGAGACGTGGCTGGTTACGGCAATCCTGGACCTGGAAGTCGACTGGGGAGTGCCGGCAGCGTTGCTGGCAACCACCACGGGAGGATTGGTACTGACGGCAGAAGGCCAATACTACATGGTGGGAGCCATCCCCGGTCTGAGCTATTTTGCCCCGGATATCTTCATGTTGAACAGTGCCACCATTGGGTATCCGGACGACACCGAATGGAGCGACAGGGCCACCGACGTTGAGGCTTCCTACGCGGACACTCCGATTGAGACGCTCAAGAATACCTTAGGAGACATGTTAGGCGGCATCAACCCCGTGGTGGCCACTACGCTACTGGTGATGGTCGGCATTCTGGTATTGATGGGGCTGGCATTCTTCAAATGGCAATCGACGGAGGCGTCGTATGCGGTTATCCCCGTGGCCCTTCTGTATGCTGCAAAGATCACGTTTTTGCCTTGGGCTCTATTCGGGCTCTTCGCGTTCGTTGCTGTCCTCTACATCGGTTGGATGCTATTAGGGAAGTATGGGTAAAGATATGAGAAAATTGGCTCTTGCTTTGCTTTTGGTAGTGATGGCGCTCATCGCCACGTCGAGTTTGGCGCTCACGGGATACTCGTATTACATCCCGGTGAGCATTCACAACACGGACACCGTGGCCCATACCACCCGGATCACCACCACCATCAACGCCGATGCCCTGATCGATGGCGGTTACATCCAGGAGGATGGGGAGGATATCCAGCTTACCAGCGGCGCCACCACGCAAAGCATCACTGCCACCCAGTTGGACGGCACGGCGGCCAAGTGGTACACCGACTATGCCACGCTGGCACCCGGAGCATCCACCACCCGAAATATCTGGCTCGGGGATCCGGACGCGGTCCGCGACCAGGCGTGGGTGGGCATGGAAGGGGATGCCAACACCGTGGCCGATGCCGACAGCCTGGACATCACCTCGAATTTGACCTTGCAGGCGGATGTCAACCTTCCGGCGCTACCATCTACAGAGAAGACCATCATCAGCAAGGATGGGGCATATGAACTGACGGTGGATGACGAGAATATCATATTAACCTTAGGTATTACTGCCGGTCAAACCGCTCAGAGTGCCCATGAACCATTGTATAGCGGAGGGGCTACTCGGGCAGGGGAACGGTTGGCAACTCTTTTCCAGTCGAGTGGAACCACTATCAGTTCTATCCAATTCTACCTGTGTAAATCTGTCTCTCCAACGGGGACATTGAGTGTTACTGTACGCGACTCTGCAACAGATGCGCTGATAGGCACCCTGGGAACAAAAGATGTTTCCACGTTGTCAGCATACCCTACGTTTACGTGGTACACGTTCAACTCTCCGGTAACCACATCCGTATCGGATGTGCGAATCATGTGTGAGTATTCGGGGGGTAATGGTAGCAACACTCTAATGGTGGGGTATAAGACTTCAGAGGCTTTCAGTAATGGAGTGAAGACAATCTATACTTCAGGTGGTTCCTACGCAGATTCGTCTGGCCTGGACATAACATTCGGTAATCTAACCTATCAGTCTACCGTATCTACGTCCGCGACCTCTATGTCCCTCTCAACATGGCACACGATCACAGGAACGTATAATGGCTCTCAGATGGCTATCGGTATCGATAGCGAGACTCCTGTGACTCAAGCAACCTCGGGAAATATCATCGCTACGGCTACCAATGTCCATATCGGAGAACTCACCGCCAAGTTGGACTCGGTGAAAATCGGTAGCACTTCAATCGCCACCCCCACATGGGTGCTCAACCTGGAATTCGAGCCCGACGAAGTCTCCTCCACCACCATTACGGATCTGTCGGCCAGCGGAAATGATGTCACGTACAACATGGTGGCGATGGACCCCGATATCGACGTGACCATCGGCAAGCTCACCCCCGTATTGACAGCGATCTACGCCGTGCCATCTTCGGGAGAAACTGCCAGCGGTGTTCCGGTGACCTTCCCGGACGAGTCGGATGGCTTCTTTAATGATCTGGGGGACTATGACGGTTTCCCTGGCTCCGGCTTCATTAACGGTATGCTCGATGACGCGGAGATCCCCCGGAGCGCGTTCTGGTTGTGTCTCTTCCTGGCCCTGATCGTGGGCGGCAGTTATTTCCTTTTCGACAAGACCCGCGATGTTCTGGCGGTTGCCATCGTCACAGTTTCGGTCCTGGTACTCCAGATAGCGACTGGTATGGGCATTGGAATCATCGATCTGTTGATGCTGGCCATCTTTTACGTTGCCCTCTATATGAGGCGAGAAATCCGCACCGGAGGGTTGTAGGTGATATCTCCCAAACTGATGATGTTCTTTGCGCTGCTGCTGGTGATGGGGCAAATTATCTCTATGGGGTGCTCCGGCACCTACACGTCCGATGATCAGTGGGATGATATCAGCAACGATCTGACCGGATTCTCAGCGGCGAATATTTCCGGCCTTTCGGCCATCCCAGTGGCGTTTTCCGGGTTCATCACTCACGGCCTGCCGCGCATGCTGTCGTGGAATTACGCCTTTTTACAGAGCGATATCGAAGGTCTGAATGTCCTGCTGATGATTCTCAGGACGATATTGATCATTGTGGTATCCTGCGGCATGATCTGGGGAATTGTCAGCCAATTCCAGAGCTACATGATCCCGGCGCTCATCGGGTCCGGCATCCTCTGGGGAATCGGGAGTCTTCTGAGTTGACGCGGGGAGGACAAACGGCTAAGTCGCGGCTCTCATAAAGCCGAGGACCGGGTTCAATTCCCGGCCCCGCTACCAAGTGAAACCAATCGATTCAATCTTTGAATGTCCACAGTGCATTCAAAAGAAAATTGTACGTGACGACAACTCCAGTCGTCAAAATGACTGACTCCATATACCAAAGTCCAGCCCACTCAGTAAAAGCATAGGTGATACCCCATCCCAATACCGATCCCGAGCCACCGACTATGCAGTATCTCAAGAATTTTCGTATGGTAAGATTATGACTTTTTAGCTTGATTGCTTTCATCGCATCTAATCTAATCTAAGATCATCCACACAAAAGAACCTACAGCGGCCGCCACCAGGAACGGCATGATCACCCTGATCCCCTTATGAGATGGGATGATCACCAGGCGGAACAGATCTCCGGGAACCCACAGATACCGCCGATGCTTCCAGAGGCACAAGATAATTCCGCCGGCCCACCGGCGTCGCTGCGTGATCATGTCGGACGCTCGGATCGGCCGTTGCTCAAAGGCTATGGCGTCCGGCTCGTACTCCACGACGTAGCCCAATCTACGAATCGATATGGCCAGATCGAAATCCTCCGCGCTCTGTGTCTCATCGAGAACTAATAGATCCCGGCGAAACGCCCCGATCTCCCCGTAGATAGTGGCGCAGGAGTCCAAAACCGACTCTCCGAGCATTTCGATGTGATCCTCGAAGGAATGGAGTTCCCTCCACAACGGATTCCCCTTCTCATCCAAACGTACCAAACGCCCGGATACGGCGCCAACCCTGCTGTACTTGAAATGATCCGCCAGACGCCGTATCGCCTGGCGATTGAAGTAGCAGTTGGCATCCGTGACAATGAGGATGTCACCGCGACACTCTTGTACGGCACAGTTAATGGCCGATCCCTTGCCGCGGCGTTCAGCCTGGCTCAGCAGTGCGATGAGTCCGTCTTGATGGAAGTCCTCGACCTGCAACACCGTTCCATCGGTTGAGGCCGAGTCCACCATAACAATCTCGAAACGATCCCACGGATAGTCCTGCTCCAAAAGGTTCCTGAGGCTGTCCCGGATCGTGGTCGCTTCATTGTACGTCGGCACGATGACCGAGACACAGGGAATATACGGTACAGCATCGCATTCATCTTGAGGGACCGCCCGGCTCCAAGTGTGCATCACCAGCATCAGGCACGGATATCCGACCACGTGCCACAAAATCAATCCGATAGCCCCGATGCAGACGGCTTCGGCGATCATATTACTCCCTCAATTGCATATATCAGGAAAAGGACTGGGTAAACAGCCAAAAATGGTGCAGGGCCGACTCGATTGAAGTATTCATGTGTCAGCCAAATACAGAGCCCAATCCATGACAACAGGAACCATATTGGGATGAGACTTAAAACACGGCAAGCGTCTGATGAAAAGATGCCAGCATCGATGCCCTCCTCAATCTCATTTACACAGAAGTCCATCAAGGGATTAAGTAGAACGATCCCAAAAAACATCAACATGAATAGCCATGCCACCCCCAGAGCTTTCAGAATGAATGTCCCCATTTTCTTTAGGCAGGTAAGTGCTTTCATAACACTCCGACCAGGTGAACAATCACCAATCTCTTGTTTCCTGATCCGTCGCGGAATACGGCCTCTAGCGACCCCGCGTTGGCCAACTCACCATCCCTGAACTGGCGCATAACGGACGCCCGCCAAACGGCTTCGCGCTCCTTGTCTGTCCAATCTTTCCGATCGAAGGCCACATCCATGATCATGTCTCGCTTCTTCTCGTCGCTCTCGTACTCTGAGAGGATGAAATAGTCAGTGCCCAAGAATCGCATGACTTCGGCGACTTCTTCCGGATCATCCGTCATATACGCCCGGCAAATCATAGTATCCACGTCGCTTGATAAAAACTGCGGGTAATCCCCGGTCCAGCATCCGACTCTCACTGGCCATCGCTCCCCGATATCGAGAATCTTGTTTCCCTTGTCGTAGAATTCCAGAACTTTGGCACTGGTCGGCGTCTCTTCTCTCAGAAACTCCATCGCGCCCATATATCGAGGGCTTAACCCCTCGATATCACCCGCGGTGATGAGCCAGCCCCCCAGACCACTCATCACAATCAGTCCGCCGATCATGACGGTATGAAAGCGATGATTGTAACGAATATCTAAATCGGTTTTCGAGAGCCATATTCCCGCCAGTATACCGATCGCAGGGAAAGCAACATTAATGCAACGCACGGCCATGAAGCTGGCGGCAAATAGAGTCAAGAACCATGCCAGTATCACTAAGTCCGCCCGTGTCCGCCTACGTATGACAATAACTATTCCCATGATGGCGAAGGGAAGCGCCGGATACCATCCAAATAGGAGGTCGCCCAGAGATATCGGCTGAAGTTCGCTGACCGGGAAGTAGTCTTGCGTCCCCTCGAAACCATTGAACGGGTTGGGCATCCATGGCCGGTCCCAGTCGTGCAGATCGAAGATAAGTATAAGAATGCCACTCACAACCATGAATGCTGCTAGTGAAGTGAGCACCCCCCGGTTATCCCTGAGCCAAACCTTTACCGGTGTTTTTAGCGGCATCATCATGGACTCAAACACACCAAAAACCGCCAGCATGAGAAGCCACCTCCCGGCATAGCACCATTCTAGGAAAATGAGATGGCCGATAAGGGCCACGTAAATGCCCACCAGGGCGAATTGCCACCACCGTCGAACGTAGCGGGCCCCCAAATAGGCGGTCATGACGCCAACTACTACCAGGAGGGCGGTCAGGCCATCCCTATCAATATACTTGGCCTCAGTAAAATAGACACTCTGCCGGATCACTGTCCAGGCGGCCACCGACCAGAGCGCCACATGTGATCCGAACATCTTGTAGGCCAGATAAAAGAGGCAAGAAGCAGTAGCCAGATAGATCAAAATGGGCAAGACGTAGATCGAGACATCTAAGGGGAGCACCTTGTCCATCTGAACCAATGGCCACACCATCCCGGTATGGAGATAGTCGACGTGCTCACCGTTGATAGCCTGAGTTGCTAGGTAGTGAAACCAGTAGCTGTCAGCGCCGAGGAGAGGAGGGTTATTGAGTAGCAGAAATATACAACGCAGAATTATCCCGAAGCCCATAATTCCTGTGAGTACAAAGCTCTGTCGTTTGCTCATCCTATGCAAATACCTCCATCTGTGTCAAAACGTCTGCCTTTTGGCGCTTGATGTACTCTATCCAATGGTGACGCGCGTCAGCTATGCTCATCTCCGGCAATAACACACTTACCCATAAAGCAAAACTACAACTCTGTGCGAAAGCGTCATCCATCTCGTCGGCTGAATAGAGGATTACCACCGCAGCCAGACGTTCCAATTGGTCTGGGTAGTTACAAAATGCTTCCGCCATCTCCTGCCGCGTCAACACTATTCACTCCTTTCTTGGGGCCACCCATAGCAATACCACATACCCGCCACAAATGCAGGCCCCGTTATGCCACAGAATAGAGCCATTGCCAGGCGAACATCCGAGGCTTCCATCAGCGCATTCCGCTTGACGCCCTTTTTGAATGGAGCTTTGCAGATCACCTTGCAAGGCTGCCCATGCCAGATCATCTCATCCCCTCCGGCAACCACCTGAGCCTCAGGTCGTCTGGCCACTCGGTCATGTCGTGGGAAATTGACGTTCGACCGGGAAACAGGTTCGACCAAGACAATTCCATCCCCTTGATCCACAGCGGCACGCCCGCCGCCGCGCACTGGTCTCTGATGCTCCTTATCCAGTCCAGATTGCACGACCTTCTCTTCGGGCCTGTCTCGCAGCCAGCTATGACCCAATTGAGGCTAGAAAACTCACACTCGTAATTATCGTTGTGGGGTTCTCGTTTCCGGCATAGTGGATCGAGATAGTGAGTAATGTCCATCTCTGACAGCATCGGCTCGATGCTCACCGCCAACTTGAACGGCGAGCACTTCAAGAGTTCAGTTATCCGCTTGTCGGCCATCTCCTGATTCTCAGCAGTGGTCATCAGGATCACGTTTGGTAGATAATCACCACCGCCCAAATACCAAAGCCCCTCATCTCCGTAAAGTACTGGGTCGATTCTCTCCGGCCGCTTGGTGCAAATAATGAAGGTGTGTTGCGGACACGCCTGCATCACTTCGAAAGCCTGAGTGATTTGGTAAGCGGATATCTCCTCATGGAACAAATCGCTCCAGATCGCCCAGATGGTCGGCTTCTTAACCTTCAAAGGAATCTCCAGCCGATCCGCGCGAAATGTCACCGGACCCTCTCGGTGAAAACGCTTATTCATCGCCTGGAGCCAGCAGTTGTCACACCCAGGGGACACCCGGGTGCATCCCTCAACCAGTGACCATGCCCGATTCCACCACTTGCCAGCGTTAATCTGTTTTTCGGTTAACATCACCATTCTCCAAGGTCATCACCGGCCGTCCCGGGTTGCGCTTGGCGGAGCTGCGGAAACTCCCAGGAGTGGATTGGCGCGGCCATTGATCGATCCGCCACCATTCTGGCGATATCCTCCGTCGTTGGTGTGAGACGGAAAACGGCATTGGCCCCAAAATACTGGGTGATGAGTCCACCGTTCCCGTCCGGAATGTCGATTCGGCCCATCGTGCCGCCAAATCGTTGCTCCTCTGTGACCTTTCCCCCGAGTCGGATATGCCCCATCAACTCGAGGATAGCCCAGTGTTCGAATACTTCTGACATTCAACCCTCCACTTCTCAAATTTACTGGGATTAGGTAACGATGTCGCAGGCCCTCAGAAATCCGGAGACAACCCCGATAACATAGATCGCCATCAGGCAGACGCTCACCATAATCACTTTCCACAGACAGAGATCGGCAATGCATACACCGACTATAAGTGCGGGGATGACCAGGCTGGCTGTTATGAGTCTCACTTTTCACCTCCGTGTTCTCAAAGTTACGCAGAAGCGGCAACGAAGTTCATGCTGCCGTCAACTCCAGTTGAAATTGATCAGTCATATCTATGTGCGTGTCTATCTGTAGGCCCTCCGGTTTTACATTGGCCTTACTGCTTGCATTTGGTTGATTTCAGTAGCCAAGTCAATGAGTTCAAAATCGTGATGGAGTTCTAGAGGTTTTCCGCGTAAACCACTTCGCTCAAAACTATTGGTTGATTCTGTCGATATCTTGAAGAAGAGTTTGCTTCGTCGGCTGA
>JAQTRE010000034.1 GCA_028711995.1 Dehalococcoidia bacterium
CAGGCAGTTCTCCTCCAGATGCTTGGGCTGCACCTCCCTCAGCGAATGAAAATTAAAGCAATGTAGTACCAACTTTACGTTCGGGAGAAGCACCTGTCAGCTTCGAAACTGCGGAAGTTGGGCTAGCCGTGACATCGTAGTTTTTCTGAGGTCCGGGAATTGCGGGACCTCTTTTAGGGTAGCTAGCTGTTGCCTAACCTCGGCCAATGCCGCAAGCATTTGCCGACATCCGGCACAATCCGACAAATGTCTATCCGCCAACCCCCGAATTTCCGGTGTCAACTCTTCAGCAGCGTAAGCGAAGAGGAGTTCCTGCATCTCAGCGCATCTCATTCTCCGGTACCCCCTGACATTTCTCCATAAGCTGCTCGGAATCTCCGGCTTCCCCTGGCCAGTCTCTTGCGAACCGCTTCCTCGGATATGCCCACAATCAGGGCGATTTCTCCATACTTGAATCCTTCAATGAAGTGGAGCACCATGCATTTTCGCTGATCGTAAGGAACCTCCAACAAGGACTCTTCGATAGCCATCTGCTGCTCGATCCTCTCTGGAGCGGAATCCTTCGCCGAAACAGCCTGTCTCCCATAATCGCTGAATGGGATAAATGGAATACGGCGCTTTCGGCGATAATACTGGCGCGCATTGTTGGTGGCAATCCGGTAGAGCCATGCCTTGAACGAAATGTGTGTATTGAAGCTGTCGATGCCGCGGTATGCCTGGAAGAAGGTGTCCTGAGCCAGGTCCTGTGCCACAGCGAAATCACCGGTCAAGCGATACAGATAACGCACCATCGGCATCTGATAATGCTCCACGATTTCTTCGAACGCGTCGATATGGCCCTGGCGTATCGATTCTATGATCCGGGCTTCATCCACAGACAGCGTCTCCTTTTTCCTTCATACTATAATGCTTGGGAACATCAAAACCGGACAAGCCCGGCAATATTGTCCGCTGGAATAGATCATTGTACCGACATGCGATAGACGGACAGGCAACCAAACGTCTCGCTGCAACGCCTTGAGGCCAGCTCTCTCTGGCCAATCGAGAACGCTGGCAGGGGTTACATCACTCAGCCTTGTGGTAGGGGTGGGGGGTCTTATTCTCCGAAAACAAAGTGACGGTGCGATACTCCACAGGAAAGGGTCAAGAGGTATAGCTTCAACTCATGCTACCCAAAGGGGCAACTTTACGATAAAAGCGGTCCCGACACCAACAGTGCTTCTCACCTCGATTTGGCCTTTGTGCAACCCTACGACATAAGCGGCAATCGATAAACCCAACCCAGCCCCACCGCTGTGCCTGGCCCGCGAACCATCCACCCGGTAAAACCGATCAAATATGTTTGACAATTGTTCGGATGCGATGCCTATGCCGCTATCTTCTATGGTGACCGTTGCCCACCTGCCTTCCTCAGAAACGCTTACTGCAACTTCTCCATCTGATTTGTTGTAACGGATGCCATTCTCGATAAGATTGTGGAAGACACGCACCAGTAGCTTCGAATCTCCGCGTGTCATCAGACCATCACTGCTCGTGTTACTGGTAAGCCTCAGATTCACCGAATGCTGATCGGCCAGTGGTTTAAGATCAAACATCGCTTCCTCAAGGAGCGGTTCGAGAACGATTGGGGTATCCGGAAGAGAGTGTTCATCTGTCGCCAGTAGAAGAAGGTCATCCACCAATCGCTGTAACCGAGTGAGGGCTCGTTCCAGTGTCGAACTCATCTCACGATACTGCCCAATCGTGGAATTGGGATCAGCGGCGGTAACATTCAGGCTGGCACGCAACGTGGTCAGAGGAGTGCGCAATTCATGGGCTGCATCGGCGACAAACCGGCCCTGTTTTTCGAATGCCAACTCCAACCGATTCATCATGGAATCAAATGAGTTGGCCAATCGCTTGAGTTCATCCTCCGGTCCGGTCAGGTTGAGGCGCGTATCGAGTGTTTGGGCATCAATCCCTTGAGCCGCTTGCGCGAGTTTCCGCACCGGGCGGAGGGCTCTCCCGGACAGCCAGTAAGCGCCAAACCCACCGAGCAGGACAATCACTCCCAGCCCGATAAGTGAGATAACACGCATCTCATGAAAGACATCCTCCCGAACGGCTGAGGTTGAGACTCCGGTCAGTTTATCTATGGCAGTGGGCTGGAAGGTAATGGTGTATGAGGTGACAGTGTATGACTGCGTTTCTACCGCCTCATCCAGAGGAGAGGAAGGCGGAGTTTGTGATGGGTAAACTGCCTCTGAAGGGAAAGTGGTCCCGGCAGGGAAGGTGACAGTCACTGATTCTGGCGGCAGGGCAACAGCCTCCCCCTCTAGTGATGAAGTTCCAAAGAGAATATCCGGCCCATCGGAGGCCTGTGCTGTCATCACTGTGACAGGTACTTTCCCTGTTATTACATGAGTTTTGGTCGTTGTGATGGGAGTTGCCACATTGACCAAAACCAACAATCCGATGCTGATTGTTAGCAGTAGCCCCACCACCCAGAGCGCAAGACTCACTCTTAAGGTGAGCCTTCTCTTTACCGATTTCATGACGGAACCCCATCGACTCATAATGCATCCTCCGTGAAAGAAGGTGAGACAAGCCTGTATCCCTGCCCTACGATGGTTTCAATATATTCCGATGATGTTCCATTGCCACTGAGCTTTCGCCGTAACGAGTGAATGTGGACGCGTACTGAACCGGAAAATGGATCGGCTTCAGCATCCCAGACATGTTCCAGCAGTCTTTCCTGCGATATGTTCTCTCCGGGATGACGCATGAGATATTCCAGAATGCCGAATTCCTTGCGAGTCAATTCAATTCGGCGTTTATCATGCCAGACCGTTCTGGACATCGGATCAAGCTTGAGTTTTCCCCGTTGAATAACGGTATCCCGCCCTCGCAGGTCTCGCCGCAATAAGGCACGCACGCGAGCAGTAAGTTCGCCGAAATCAAATGGCTTGATGAGATAATCATCGGCACCGAGGTCTAGACCCGCCACTCTCTCAGCGGGATGACTGCGGGCAGTCACCATGAAAATCAGAAGATCGGGCCGGCTCACTCGCAACCGACGGCAAATTTCCAATCCGTCCATTCCCGGCAGATTCAAGTCGAGGATCAACAGATCGTAGTCGTTAACCGTTGCAGATTCGTAGCCCTGGTCGCCATCGAAAGCGATGTCCACCGCATATCCTTGCTTTCGAAGTCCTTCGGCAAGGACATTGGTGAGATCGATCTCGTCCTCAATTATCAGTATTCGCACTCTATGATTTTATCATCCGGTTTTTTGCCAATGGAGGACCACACCGTTCAATCAGGGCGAGAGCTATGCTACCCCAGATTCAGCGGGGTGACATTCGGATAGACCGGCGCAGCTTCCGGACAGGGAGTATCGGTGGGTTTTGCTTCAGGAAACGGGAATCCTTGCCCGTCGTTCAGCATGCAAGGACAGATGCAATCATCAGGAAACTGAACCCTGATTTGACCCGTTTTTACATCTCCTGATGCATAACCCATAACAGTGACAACTCCATCCTCAGATGAGAGCGCTGAAACTTCACCCTCGACTACACTGAAAGTACAGACGCATTCGGTATCAACCTGAGAGTCATCAACCGGGGCAGTACTGTTCGAGGGCGTCGTGCCCGGGTTGGTTGCACCAAGGGCTTCTACCTCAGTACTCACGCTGTAATTCAAGCTGATCGAATCAGCTTGAATCTGTCCGACTTCCTGCATATCGCTTGCGTCCCAAGCTTCAATATTAGTGCCGTCTTTCAGTTCGATGGGGCCGATATGAGCCTTTTGCGGACCATCCGCCAGAGCAACAGCACCTGTAACTCCTCCGGCTATTATGACCAGGCCCAATCCAACGCCAAACAACTGCTTTCCTATCATCTTTCCCCTCCGTGTATTACTTGACTGTACAGCCAAATTCATTAAAACACAGAGGGTGTTAAGTCTCTGTTAAGGTTTAAACGGTTTACAGGATTTCATCTCAAGGTAGCGCTCACTCCGCAATCAGTTTTGGTGTTATTGTTTCTTCAGGGACCAGAGTGGGTGCCATCAAATCATCCCAGGTCCTGGCATCAGCCGGGGCCTCGATGGGAATTGGCGCATTGAAATCATAGTAGCGGATGAGCATCGTTGCATCGAACCATCGTTCTTCTTCATCGGCACGAAACGGATCCAGTGATCTGGAGACGCTCCTCTCCTGGCGAACAATGTAATCGTCTGTCCCGATCCAGAGCACTATCGTTTGTTCAGCCCGTCGCATCTGGTCCATGTAGCGAAGTTGTTCCGCATCAAGCTCTCCTTGATCCTCCTCGATTTCGACGATCATGTCATCAACCGCCAGATTCATATCGACTTCACCCACGAAATGAAAGCAATCGGTTCCATCGATATTTTCGTTGGCCAATTCTTCCCAGTTGACCTTATCGACATAATCTGAGAACTCGCTTCTAATGAAAAGGCCCGGCCTCTGGGGTGGAAACTCGATTTCAGATTCCTCTTCGCGAAATGCCCAAAAGCTATGATCGCTGTCCCGGCTGTATTGCGTGTTTCCGATCCGTATGTATTCGTCTGTGCTGTCCTCTTCATTGGTCGAGGTCTGCCGGTATCGATCCGGAGACAGAAACTCGATATGAGACACATTGTTCTCCGCTTTGCCCCTAAAGGTCGAAGCTGACTCAAAAACAGCCCTATAGGATTCCACCGTGCTGTTGGCGTCAATTGCCTTTTCGATGATGGACAATGGGCCTGCCGCTTGGCCGCTGGCCCCCTCCTCACTGCATCCGGCAGAGGGCAATATCATCATCGTTATCAGAACCAGCAAAACGCAGATGTGCATTTTCATGAAGATATTCACTCCCCAATTCCCACCTCATGGTACGCTCTTTCTCAAACGCCGAACTGCCAGATAGATTACGATCACGACCGGCACCCAGATAACAGCCAGAATGCCGACCCAGATAAAGAAACTTCCGAGTCCCCGGCCAACGGCCGCGAGACCGTCCCAAGCCGATTCCGCGGTATCGCCTCCACTCCATCCGGACTCGGCCTCCACGGTGATATAATCAGACTTGGTCTGAGTACTCGTGTTCCCTTTGGCATCGGTCATGGTCAGTGAGATGGTATATTTGCCGTGATGATCATATTTGATTGCGGGATTCATTTCAGAACTTGAGTTCCCGTCTCCGAAATCCCAGGAATAGCCGAAAGGCTCAGATCCGCCAGCGGTCTGGTTGAGGAAATAAACCTTTTCTCCCTCTCTAACCACTATCTTGCTGGCCGCGAACTCTGCTTTCAGGGGAGTATCCTGTATAAGCGATATATAGATCAGCGATGTCGAAGAGGTCCGTTCCAGATATAGCATGCGCCCCTTGGTTTGCTCGATCCTGCTTCGCGTATCGGAGAGGTTAGATTCGACACTGAGCATATCCTGCACGTCAGTTGCCTTTCCCAGCAATACCAGGTATTGTTCTTCGGTCGCCTCCAGATTTCGAAGCTGCGACTCCAGGTCGGTATATTCCTCCGTCACATCACTCGCAGTGGTATTTTCCTGTAGAACCTCCACCGCCAGGTCTCGCAATAAATTGACGGCTGTATCGTACTTATCTGCCGGCACGCGGATGGATATACTGGCAGAGCCGCTGTTTTCCCCTCCGTAATGGTTGGAAGAAACAACATAACCTCCCAGAGATTGGGTGATGACATTGATGCTGTCCAGAGATTCGGATACCTTCTTGACCTTCAGGTTAATATTTCCAGTACGAACGATCATCCGGTCGGTGCCAAAGAGTTGGCTATCGATCGTAGAATTAGTGGTGGGGACTGTGCTTTCATCCCAAGCAGGCGCTAAAGTTACCGTTGAATATCTTTGCGAAGACTCCCCTCCGGAAATACCTGCAGGACCTGCCGGACCCTGTGCGCCCTTCACCCCGGTATATCCTGAGGCCGAAAGGGATATTCCGGTTCCCGACACATAGTTGGGAGCCGTCGTCGCTGGATAACTCAAATCTTCATCATTCTCATCTGTATTGCAGGCCGCTATCAAAAACAATATCGATACCAGCAACAGACCAGAAATCACCACAGCCAGTCTTTTCATCTCCATACCTCCTTAGATCGTATCGGTTCCCATAGAACTCTGGGCTCTCCCCTTAAATCTAAGACGTTTGTCGGGGTGATTTTGCTCACCCGGCTGTCAAAAGCGGGCCCATTGTTCATCAGCAGATATCCTGTCATCACTTGAATCCAGACCTTAGTAGATACCCACGGGCTGCCTCAGTTATTGGGCCTAGATGTCGTATAGAAGAGGTATACCATAGACAGCAGACGAAAGCAATGATGCCAGGGGCTGAACACAACGAGTCATCAAAAGCAGAAGATGCTCGGCAGGAGAAGCGATGAGGTACTTGTGGGAAATATCTGCCCGACACCCAACCAATCCTCGCCGCATTCAGACGCGCAAATGGGCGTGCCGGGCCATATTGCAAGTGAAGAACTTGAGCGTCTTGCCGATGCCGTAGACTGGGCCTAACATCGGGAGACCGGTTGGAAATGGCTATTCGGCAGTATGCCTTGGCAGGTTCTCAGTTTCATTCTCCCGGCGTGTCGAGCACCTATATGGATTGATTCGGCGCGCTATAGTGTTTGACTTGTGTTGCAACATGATCAGAGCTTACTGTGATCTGCAGGGAGTCTATTAAGGCTGGCAGAGGACCACGGACGTAAGCCCGTGGGTGAATGCCGATAGGTAGGGCTTGTTCCCCAAGGTGCCACGGGCGTGAGCCCGTGGGGTTACACTCAAAAGTGATCCTGTTCCCTCTGGGACTCCAACTGATATCTCCCAGGAAGCTATCATTGAGGGGCGCATAGATACCCACGCCTTTACAGGCGTGGTACTTGCGGGTTCAAGCGGAGCTTGTCCTGCTTCGCAGGAATCGGCTCTCACCCCCGCCTTCACAGGCGGGGAACTCCCGCTTGATTAGATTAGGGAAGTCCTGATCAAAAGTGGGATTGGATTCATACCTCTGCGCGCCAAATGCTTCACGCCTACTTGGCGGCAACCGCTACGGAAGGACAAAAGATAGAAGGCGTCCTGATCGATCCCCCAAGCCATCGGGAATCATTGCCTATGGCAATCCCTTCCTTCAGAAGCTCATAGACGTTTCCGGAAACCATGGTGTTCTTGACCCGCCCCACGATTCGGCCGTTTTCGACTTTATAGCCCAGCAGCACATTGCCGGAAAAATCGCCACCGAGAGTATTCCCCTGGGTAGCGCCCATCAACTCCTCAATCACCAGCCCCTCTTTGATATCGGCCAGAAGATCCACAAAACTTACCTTGCCCTCATCGATGATGAGGGCGCTTGTCGATGGACCGGGCAAGCTACCCACGCTGCGGCTGGCGCTTCCCGTGCTTTTGGTTTTTGCCTCGCCGGCGGTTTGCAGATCGTAAAGAAAATTCATCACCACACCCTTTTCCACCAGGGCGGTTCGCTGGGTGGGAATCCCCTCATCATCGCAAATGGAGCTGGCAGGCCGGAACGGGATGGTTGGGTCATCCCAGATGGATAGCCCGGGCGCAAATACCTGTTCGCCTCTTCGATGGCCCACAGGGGACGCCCCGCGCAACACGGTCCTGCCATTAAATGCCGAAACCAGCGGAGCGATCAAAGCGCTGGCAACTCCCATCGGGGTAAAGATAACCGGCAGTCTGGCCGTTGGTGATTGGGCGATATCCTTTGCTCTTCTCAATTGTTCCAGGGTGGCTTGGACTACTTTATCGGCGGTGGCCAGAGGATGGCAGGATCTCTCATAATCGCCCACGAAAAGCATATCCGTTCCCCGAACCAGAACCCCTTCGATGGAAATGCTGAAGACGCTTTTCTGATAGCTTGCATTTCCGCCCCTGGAATTGGCAATTGTGATCTCGTATACCGATCGATTCACCGAGGCGTCACAGAGCAGTTCCGGTTCCATGGCTCTGATTTGATCGATCATCGATTTCCCCAGTTCGACCATCGCTTCTTCTGTAACCAGCGCCACGTTCGCGTCGAAAACCGATAGCTTTGAATATGACTGCGGGTCGGGGAACTCGAACTTAGCTTCAGCGCCAAAGGGAGCCATCTCCAGCGCCATATCGAGGAGTTCCCGCTGGCCATCGGTCCGGCTGGTAGCCGCAAAACCGATGCGCCCCTTCTTGATCAGGCGTAGCGCCGTTCCTGCGGATTCTTTGGTCTGCACCTGTTTGAGCCGATTGGCCTCAAATGAGGCCTGCGTGGAACGATTTGACGCCGAGAAGATTTCGGCCCCTTCACTGGCCCTGGCTGACCTAGCTAATAGCTCTTCCACAATTCACCTCTGGATTAATGCTCGTCGACCCATGATGGGCCGGTTCGATTCTTCCCGTCCTCAAAGATCGCTTGGAACTTTTCCGGAACCCTGATCGATTTTTGGGTCTTGTAGTCAAAGAAAACCATGCATGTTTTGAGTCTGGCCACCTCCATACCGGTCTCCTTAGTGGTGATCCGATAGATGAAGTCACAGGACTTGGGAGCAAAATTGCCCACCGACAGGTCTATGGTAAGTGTTTGCCCATAGAACGCTTGTGCCTTGAAAACAATGACGGCGTCAGCCATGACATAAGCCAGATCAGTAAAGCCCAGGTGCTTTAGATATATCAAACGGGCTTCCTGAGCCAGCGTCAAAATGGCATTGTGGGCCAGATGATTTCCCGCGTTGATATCGGAAAATCGTATGGGCAAGTCAACTGAAAAGTCAAAGGTCTCCGGCAATTCTACTCGAACTCTTGGCATAAGTCTCCCTTCAATGTCAGTCCCGCACAAGCGGGAATCCAAATATAAGACGTGAATTTCCCCGTATCAAGTACGGGGCAGGCTTATCAGGTCCGGAATGACAAATGATGTATAGATAGAAAACTCTGATCAACCCCCTGACCCCCACTCTTGGGGGAAGAAAAACAACATTTAGGGGATACCCCTAAAACCCCGGCAGAGATGGTTCTCTGCACTCTCTCAAGTGCTGATGCCTGATCACTGATAACCTAAATTCCGTCTTCCTAACTCCCGCCGACCAGGCACTTCCTGATCCTGATGTGAGGGCTGCCGTTGGATACCGGCAGTGGCGATTGGCTGCGCTTGCCGCAGCCGCCGCCTTCATTCATATCCAGGTCATTGCCGACGGCATCGATATTCTGAAGGGTATCAAACACATTTCCGCTCAGTACCACGGGGCGCATAAGTTCGGCCACCTTTCCGTTGCGAATCATATAGGCTTCCGCGGCAGAAAAGGTGAACATCTCCATGGAGGTAGTCCCGCCATACCAGTTCCGGGCATAGACACCCTCCTTTATCCCACTGATCATTTGCTCGAATGTGGTGTCTTTGGGTTCGATGAAAGTGTTGGTCATCCTCACGATGGGCTGGTGCTGATAGCTGATGGCCCGGGCATTACCGGTGGGTTTTTCACCCATTCTGGCCGCCGTCTCCCGCGAGTGAAGCCTGCCGACCAGAATACCTTCCCTTATCAAATACGTTTTGGTGGCCGGTGTGCCTTCATCATCGTATTTGTAGCTCCCTCTGAATCCGGGGACCGCCGCTCCGTCGACGATATTGAGATGCTTTTCGCCGAACTTGCGTCCCAGAACCATGATCTCCCGCAGCTTGTCATTCTCATAAACATGATCGGATTCCGAGAGATGACCAAAGGCCTCGTGGGTAAAGACCCCGGCGAGGATCGGATCGCAGACGACGGTGTATTCTCCCCCTTTGACTTTTGGGGCGGCGAGCAATTCCGAAGCGCGATGCGCCATCTCCCTGACCTGGGCATCCAACCCTTCTACAAGGCCAAATTCACCTTTGCTTCCCAGACTCATGTGTGCCTGCTGGACATCTCCGCCATCGCGAGCGATCACCGCCATCCTGAGGGTGACGTCGGGCCAAGCCTGTTCGATATAGCTTCCCTCGGAGCTGGCGAAGATCACTTTTCGGCGTCCGTCGGAATAGCCGATGCTGGAGGTCTGCACCTTGGGCGCGCTCCAGATGATCTCGTTATAACGATCGAGGATTTCCTTTTTTACGGCCAACGGGATGTTAGTGGGATCTTTCTTGACGGTCAGGTCAACAGAGTCAACTATGGGATCGACGGGAGCAAGCAGACTCTTCTCTCGGCCGACCAGCCGCGCCTGTTTTACGGCCAGCGCTGTTTTCCCTTTCAAGTCGTCGAGGCTATTGAAGGAGACAAACCCCCATCCTCCTTTGACCAAGGCTCGAACACAGCCTCCAAGGCCAGTCGTTCGACCGATATCGTCAATCTTCCGATCCCGGTACTGAATCCGGGTGGACTCGGCCTCCTCGATGCGGATTTCAACATAGTCGGCGCCGTGTCCCTTCAGAGCAGATTCAATCTTTTCTCGCATTTCTTATCCTTAATTTGGCACCAGTTCAATCTCAAACAATTTGGGCCATAGTTTGCCGGTGACGAACAATCGACCCCTCTGGGCATCATAAGCGATCCCGTTGAGAACGTCAACCGGCTGGACTCTATCCTCCGGGCCAAGCAGGCCCTCAAGGTCTATCCATCCGGAAACATAGCCCGTCGCTGGATCGATAATAGCGATTGAGTTTGTTACCCAGATATTGGCGTAGATTTTCCCCTCGACATATTCCAGTTCGTTGATCCTTGTCACCGGGCCATTCTCGTCCGTGACTTGCACCTGGGCCGTTTCCTCAAAAGTGACCGGGTCCAGAAAATGAAGCGTCTCAGTTCCATCGCTCATGATCAGACGCTCTCCATCCGAAGTGATGCCCCAGCCCTCGGTGGAATAGGTGAACTGCTGGAGCAAATCAAAAGTCTGCTCATTGTACACAAACCCCTTATTTTGACGCCATGTCAGCTGCACAATCCTTTCCCCTGACAGGGTTATGCCTTCGCCGAAAAACGCATCCGGGAGTTCGCGTATCTGCAACACCTGGCCGGTTGTCAGATCGACTCTCCGGATAGAGGATCCACCATACTGACCGGTGCCCTCATAAAGAACGTCATCTTCAAATATCAATCCCTGGGTGAAGGCTTCCCGGTCATGGGGATAGGTATTGATGACTCGGTAAGTATAATGTGTCGGGGATGGAGTTGCTGTAGGGTTGGTTGTGCCGGTGACGCTCGGCGAGACGGTTGCCGAATCGCTTCCGCATGCCAGCAGCAGCGATAAACCTGCGCATATGGCCAGAACAATGAATCTCATACCATTCTCACGCTACCTCAGCCAAAGCGGCGATGACCGCATCGGTATCCTCCGGCCTGCCGACGCTGATGCGGATCATATTTTGGAGCATGGGTTTATCGAAATAGCGAATGAAGATACCTTTTCTCTCCAGCCCCGCTTTGATTTCCCTTGCCTGGCCTTTGAGCACCCGGCAGAGAATGAAGTTTGATCGGGACTCAATGGGATCGAGAATTCCCTGCGCCTTCAGCTTGGCGAACATCCGATCCCTTTCGGCGATGATGGCATTGATCCTTCCCTGCATATAATCCATATCCCGGAAGGTCTCTCTCACCGCGATCTGCGCCGCAATGGTGATGTTGTAGGGCATTTTCATCCGGTAGATCATGTCCACCAGTTCGGGCGACATGACGCCGTATCCCACTCTTAAACCGGCTAGTCCTGCCCACTTACTGAAGGTCCGCAGCACCACCAGATTGGGATTGCCGCGCACCAGGGACACAACAGACTCTTTAGCGAATTCGTGATAGGCTTCATCGACCACGACCAGGATACCGGCCTTCAGAAGCGCCTCGATATCCGTCTGCGGGGTCAGATTGCCGGTGGGATTATTGGGAGAAGTGACGAAAACGACCTTGGTACGATCATCGATGGCCGACTTTATCGCCTTCACATCGATACTGTAGTCCTCTCTCCGGGGCACACTGACGATCTCGCCCTTCAGACCTCGGTGCTGAAAGGATACATCCCAAAGGTCGGAGGGCAATTGATCACTTTGTCACCCGCCTCAAGGGTGATCCGCAGAAGGTTGTCGATCAGGTCATCGCTCCCGCTGCCGACGGCAAGGCACTCCTTACCCACGCCGACATACCCTTCCAGAATCTGGCGTACCTCTCGGTTCAGCGGATCGGGGTAAATGTGATAAGAGGTGGTCTGAGCCAGGGCCCGCTGAACTCGCGGAGAACACCCGTAGGGGTTCTCATTGCCATCGAGTTTGATTACCTTTTCCGGCCCGATCATCCCGGCGCGCTGCGCCAGCACTTCCACCGGATCGATGGGCTCATAGGGCTTCATATCGGTCAGATGGTGCCGGATCAGTTTCTCAAAAGTGTACTTATCCGTGGTTGCCCCCTTATCTCTTCACCACCAGCTTTTTGATCCCCTGGGCCAGGCCTTCCAGCGTGAGCTCATACATGGGAAATATCTTGCCGATCATCAAAACGGTGGGGTGATTCCAGTAGAATTTCTCCTCCGGGTTCATCCAGACGCAGTGGCTGAAGTGATCGGCGATCTGCTTGAGCCACAGGATCCCTGGCCGATCGTTTCTTTCATAGTAGTTGACGATGCCGTTCTGATGGGTCAGCTCGGTCGAGGCCATCCGTGCATCTCCCACCAGCACCACCTTGTAGTCTCGATCCAGATTGAACAGGAGCGACTCAGTGGGAGTGGGCTCACTCCTCTCAATATCCACATAGAGGTTATCGTAAATACAGTTATGGAAATAGTAGTATTTGAAGTCCTTGAAGTGGGAGACCGAATGCGCCGCGGTAAAAAGCCGGCTGCACGTTTGTGCATAGGGAGCCATCGATCCCCCCACATCCATCAGGAGAAGCACCTTGGTGGCGTTGATACGACTCCGCCTCCATTTCAAGTCGATATCTCCCGCGTTCTGGGCAGTGGCATCGATGGTTTTTTCCAGGTCAAGCTCATCGGCCGGGCCGATCCTTCCCAGCTGTCTCAATCCCCGCAAAGCTACCTTGATCTGCCGGACGTCCAAGGTCAGATCGCTGCGATAGTTTTTGAACTTGCGCTCCTGAGCTACCTTCAAGGCACTTCTGCCTTTGGATTCCCCGCCAACCCGGATCCCAGCCGGATGCCTTCCCGAATGACCGAACGGGCTTGTACCCCCCCGGCCGATCCAGTGATGTCCGCCGTCGTGCAGTTCGGTCTGCTCCTGCATCCGCTTCTCGAACTCGCGCATCAGCTCTTCAAGGTCCATCTGCTGGAACGTCTGCATCTCTTCCGGGGAAAGGAGCGAGCCGAACTTCTTGGGGTCGTTCAGCCAATCCAGAATCTCATCCCGAATCTGGTCCAGGGTTTCCACTCCTTTGAAATACTCCTGGAAAGCCAGATCGTACTGATCGAACAGGGCCTCGCTTTTGACCAGGATCGCCCGCGCCAGATAGTAGAACTCCTCCAGGTTGGTGATGTACCCCTTGGCCAGAGCCTCCATCAGGGTCATCCACTCGGTGAGGGTGACGGGAACCTTTTTTCTTCTAAGAGTATAGAAGAAGTCAGCAAACATTGTTTAACACCTACTTGTCTAACATTCGTATTGGTCTAGGTATTCATTCCTCGCAGCGTGTCGAAATAGTTTGACTCAACCCCCTAGTCCCCACTCGTTGGGGGAACTGTAAGGCCACGTTGCATTGTGGCCCCTACGGGACACCCCCAAGCCCACGGAAGGAGGAATCCTTCACCTCTTTTTCAACAGGCTGCCTCGGGGAAGGACGGTCGCCCCGAAAGGCTACTCAAACTCTTGACGCCCGCTGTTCCTAGTATCTCCAGCGCGCCGCCTGGCCGCCACCGGCTGCCTGTCGACCCATATAGTTTGTGTTGAAAAACTCGTGGTCGACTTCCTTCTTCAGCAGCGTGCCGATAAACGGAATATCCTTGGATATCTTCTCATGGGGGATCCCGCCGATCATCAGCGCTTTGAGCCAGTCCAGAAGTTCGCTGGTGGAGGGCTTCTTGCGAAAATCCTCCGAGCTCCTCAGGGCATAGAAGACCTTCAATGCCTCTCGCAGCAAGTCCTTTTCAATATTGGGAAAGTGCACCCGGACGATCATTTCCATCATCTCCTTATCCGGGAACTCGATATAGTGAAAGATGCAGCGGCGCAGAAAGGCATCGGGAAGCTCCTTCTCCGCGTTGCTGGTAATGATCACTATGGGACGGTGCTGGGCCGTAATGGTCTGGCTGGTCTCCGGAATATAGAAGCTCATCACGTCCAGCTCGTTGAGAAGGTCGTTGGGGAACTCCAGATCGGCTTTATCGATCTCATCGATCAGCAGCACCACCTGGTCTACATCGACGAACGATTCCCCCAATTTCCCCAGCCGGATATAGTGTTTGATATCGGCAACGTCCTGATCCCCGAACCGGCTATCATTAAGACGCTGAACAGTATCATAGACATAAAGGCCTTCCTGGGCCTTGGTGGTCGACTTGATATGCCAGGTAAGCAGCCTCTTTTCCAGTCCCTTGGAAATACTGTGGGCCAGGAGTGTTTTTCCCGTTCCCGGCTCTCCCCGGATTAGAAGCGGCCTTTGCAGAGCGATAGAAACGTTGACGGCGTTCCTTAAAGGCGCCGAGGCCACATAGTCGGCCGAGCCCTTGAATTGATCGAATCCCTTGTTTTGACTTGGCATCCGGTTTTTCCTCCTAGAGTATCCTTGCGGCCTGCTTCCAACAGGCCGCATCTATTTTAGCATGAAAGGAGAATCAGCACAAAAAAAGGAGTGTACCCGAACGGGGCTTGCGGGACCTCCGATCAAGCGGTGCGTGAGCAAGTTGAGCTCAGGCTTCGGGGGTCAGGGAATAACTTACAGTCGTGATTCACTGAGAGGGATTTCAGAGAGCGCAGGGACGCTTCCCTGCCGGGGGTTTGGGGGTGTCCCGTAGGGGCCACAATGCAACGTGCCCTTACAGTTCCCCCAACGAGTGGGGGTTAGGGGGCCTGCCCTCGACCGAGATCGGGGGTTGAGTCAGACTTTTTCAGCACCCTGATAAGATATTGGCCAGAGTGATTGCCGCTTCGGTATAATAAACCTATGAACAATATCCCTTCTACAGAGTATTATGAAGACATCAGAGTCCACGATAAGTACAAGTCCAGAGAGTATCTCCTCACCGAGAAAGAAATCGTTGAATTCGCCAATGTTTGGATGCCAAGGCCTCATCATGTCGATCCTGAATTCGCCAGAAATAGCACATTTGGCAGTTTGATTGCAACCGGTAATCACCTGATTTCAATTCTCTATAGGCTCACATACGAAGTCTCATGTGAAAAAACAACTCCTACGGCTTATATCGCAGCTCTGGGCTTGAAGGACATTCAATTTGCAGCCCCTGCTCGCCCCGGTGATTTGTTAGTCTTTCACACGGAAGTAACATCCAAAAGGGCGTCAAGGAGTGATCCTAAAGCCGGTATCGTGACTTACGCTTGCAGGTTAATCAATCAGCATGGCGATACCGTGTTGACCATGAATAGCGCCACCCTGGTCGATAAGCGACCAGAACGATAGGTCGGGCCCTCATCCCATATCGGAGCCAAGGCCTATCCCATGGGCTAACTTGGGAAATAGTTCCGAGCGCTGAGGAATCTCCTGTCCATAGATAAGCGTTCAGCCAGCTCTCCTGCCTACCGGAGCCATGTAGATGGCAAACTCATCCTTGCCGTCGAGCCCCAACAGTCGGTCCATTGATTCCTGATCGTAGGCAGCCACCGCGCAAGTAGCCAAGCCCATGGCTTCGCAGGCGAGGTACAGATTCTGGCATACATGCCCGGCATCCAGGAGAATCACCCGATGCGCCGCCATGTCATATCGCCACTCCATCCGATAAGGGATTGCCGACCAGATGAATACCACTGCCGCCTCGGCCATCCAATCCTGATGCAGTGCCGCCTGTGCGATCTTCCCTGCTGCGTCCTCATCTCTCAGCATCACCAAAAGCTGATGTTCCAAAGGCAAATACCGGTAGAAGCCTAAATCCAACGATTCAACATTGATGACGCACAGATAGGTTTCCAGCGCATGCCTCGCCCCTGCCGAAGGCACCATCCGCAAAGCATGCCCGCCATCCAACCGCTGCCGGATACCCTGGGTGGCCCAGAGCAAAAAGGAAAGCTCTTTCAGCAAAAGAGGCCTTTTCTGAAAACGGCGGCGGCTCTCTCGATTGCCAATCGCCGCCATGACGTCCAGTCCGGGGAGGTCTTTGAACTGATCATGAGGTACCAAGTCAATGCGATGAGCCTGGGGATCGAAAGACTTCTCCACTGGCGGAGGCGGAATCCCCCGATTCTGATCCGTTCGCCTGAAGTTGATCTTTTTGCGGATGCTGTCCTTGAGGAAGGATCGACCGTTTTCCATTGCCGAGTCTGCCATGATCGACCTCCGTCTCTAAGTCTTGAGTCACGAGATTGGCTTACTCGCCGATGATCTTCACCAGAACTCTCTTGGGACGTCCGCCATCAAATTCCCCATAGAAGATTTGCTCCCACGGCCCAAAATCCAGTTTCCCATCGGTGACAGCCACCACCACTTCCCGCCCCATGACCTGGCGCTTCAGATGGGCATCGGCGTTATCCTCGCCGGTTCGATTGTGCCGGTAGCGGCCGACGTGTTCGTGAGGAGCCAGTCCCTCCAGCCACTCCTCGAAATCGTGATGGAGGCCGCGCTCATCGTCGTTGATGAAGATCGAAGAGGTGATATGCATCGAATTGACCAGCACCAGCCCATTTCTGATGTCGCTCTCCTTCAGGCATTCTTCCACCTGAGAAGTGATGTTGATGAAATCTCGGCGTCCCCGAACGTTGAACAATAGCTCTTTTCGATAGCTCTTCATCTTGCCAAATCTCTCCTCTTTTGGACATAGGAAAAACCCCGGCACACCCAGAACAACGCGATGAACTCCCAATGCTGACCCCTGATCGCTACGCTACCACAGCAGCGGCTCTGCCTCGGCCAACATCCCCACCATCTCATCGGCCAGTCGTTCCGCATCAGAGCCATATTCCTGCAACAAGCTCTCCTTAACCCAGATAGAGAAGAGATACCTTACGCAACGGGTATCTTCCTTCTGGGCCAGCATGAACTCCTGATGCTCCCGGTTGATGTAAATCGAGCTGCTCTGGGGGTCGTACCAACTGCGAGATGACGATCTCTCCTGTGGAGGGGCAGTAAGCCTGATGTGAGGAGCACGGGTCTCCACGGGACGTCTGGGTCTGGCAGGCCTTTCAGAGGATGCTTTGAATGAATCCGTGTTCACAATCACCGGTTCTTTCTTCTGTTGAGGCATGGTAATAAGCGATCGGTATGGCAAGTCTTCCAGCAGTCCTTTTTCCCGATAACGCAGGAACTTATCGATCAGCTTGCCCGCTTTATGCATCACCACTTCAAAGCGCCGCTCACGAGAATCGGCGCTGACTCTATCGATGGTCTCTCTAACATCCGGGGCAATCCGATTAAGCTCAGAGACAAACGCCTGGTATATCTGGTCCTGGACCACCGACGTTTTGGAAGCAGTGCGCTTCAACTGATCGCAACGGACATACCCCTCGATCCGCCTATCTGTCCAGGGAGGAATCTTGAAATCATCGAGATCGGTCAGGAGGCAAATTCGTGTGCCGCCGCGTCCGTAGAGGCTAAGGGTAGCATCGGCCATTTCCCATGGCAGGACATGGAGTTCAATCGATACCGACCCGAGGCGGCCCAGAGCATGAGTGGCAGACATCGCCTTGATCCCGCGGTATCTCTGGGGAGGAACCGGCTCGGAGTGCTGATTATCGGAGATAGACATGGCATAGAGGCCTTGCCTCAAATCGCTGGCGAACTCCTTGCCCAGGAATTCCTTGAAACCGTCCTTGCGCAGCTTATCCATGGCCTCGGGCAGAATATTTTCCAGATAGACCGCTGTCCCCCTTTCCGAATGTTCGTGGCGCGAGCATTTTTCCCGAATCTCGGCCCTTCCTCTCTTGAGCCAGGGACGCTCCAGAACCAGGCAGCTTGAAGGCGCACCATCGATATCTGTGGAGGCAATGTGTAATTCTTCGGCAATTAAAGAAAACGCCAGTATCCCTATCCCCTTCTCGCCTCTGAGTGCCAGTTGAACCTTCTCAGAGTCGCCGATATGCTGCAGGACCTGTTTCATTTTTTCCTGGCTCATGCCGATGCCGTTATCGGTGACAATGATCGATTTCAGAGTTCTGGCGGGTGGTTCGGCATTTGCGGTTTCATACTGCAGCCGGATTGATATGCGGCCCTCATCGGTTCCCAACTGCTGGATGGCGTCGGCCGAGTTCTCCACAAATTGCTTGGCAGCTTCCCGGTGACTGTGGCACACACTGGCTAGCGTCTCGAAAACCCCCGGTCCGGTCTGGAGCGTTATTTTGGCCAAAGTATCCCTCCTTCTTATGTGCAACTTAGGCCTTACTTATGGTGAATCATAATACCGCTGTCTGGAAAAAGCAACCGATCCTGAAAGGGAATACCCGTGTTTGCAAAAAACTGCAAAGCGACGAAGTAATCCACCTTTCATCTCTACTTGGGGGAGGGAGCTAGAGGGAAGGAAAAAGCCCGCTGGTTGAACTGAAATCCGGTAGCTGCTATGCTTGAGAAGATCGGGGAAGAGAACCCTTATCACCGGCAGAGACTCTATGGACACTCCAGTGAACATATCGCTCAAACCCATCGGGGAAGTCAGCAACGACATCAAGGAAAAGATGCGGCACGGATGGGGGCAGATCCAATCGACCCTCATCATCCGCCCCGATCTCGCCGCCTCTCTGGATGGGCTTGAGGATTTTTCGCACCTGATCGTGCTTTTCTGGATGCACCAGGCCACAGGAGATGCCCCCATCAAACTGCATCCGCAAGGCCGGGAGGATATGCCGCTGGTGGGCGTATTCGCCAGCAGATCTCCACACCGGCCGAACAGCATCGGAATGACGATTGTACGGCTTCTGGAGCGAAAAGAGAATACGCTGAGGGTGATCGGGCTCGACGCCATCGACAAAACCCCGGTGCTGGATATCAAGCCGTATCTCCCCGGCGATTCGGTTCCTGAAGCCCAATTCCCCGAATGGGTGGCCAAGCTCCACAGGAATGAACCGGCGTAAATGTCTATCCGGCAGAATCTGGAGCTGATCTACCAGCGGCTTTTCAACCGCTACGGACCTCAGTATTGGTGGCCCGCCGAAGAGCCTTTCGAAATGATCGTCGGAGCCATTCTTACGCAATCGGCAGCTTGGGGAAACGTAGAAAAGGCCATCGCCAATCTGAGGCAAGCGCAAGCACTGAGCCCCGCTGCAATCCGAGGGCTTACTGTAAACGAGCTGGCCGCCCTGATCTATCCTTCAGGCTACTACAACGTCAAGGCACGAAAGCTAAAGGCCTTCGCCGATAGACTTTCAGAGAGCCACCAGGATTCGCTCCAGACATTATTCGATCTCGACTTGGCGCAACTCCGCAACGAACTTCTCTCCATCTACGGCATCGGGCCAGAGACCGCTGATTCCATTATTCTCTATGCTGCCCAAAAGCCGATATTTGTTATCGACGCCTACACGCATCGAATTGTGGATCGGCTGGGATTTTATCCCGACGGCAACAGTTATTCAGCGCTGCAGGCTCTCTTCATGGAGAATCTCCCCCTCGATGAGAAACTCTTCAACGTATATCACGCCCTGCTGGTCTGCCTGGGCAAGAATACGTGTCGTACACGCCCTCGTTGTGAGGGGTGTTGCCTCCAGGATATGTGCAGATTCAGGCCAGCCCAAACCCATTGTCAGTCAATACGTATTTAGTGTATACTGAAAATCGCTTACTTTGGCGGAGGTGGATTTAGTGGAACATGCAGGCTTACCCAAGTGTCAGAAGTGCAAAACAGGTGATCTCGTGCCTTTATCTGATTACGGAGGACAGGGCGCGTCTGTCCATTACAAAGCATGGGCTTGTACCAACCCGGACTGCGGTTTCAATATTAAGATCAGGAACGGCGATATCTATATCAACGAGCCGATCATGAGTGGCACAGTCCACTCTACCCGGGTTCGCTAAATCAGCAAACTGCCTGAACATTCAGAGTGAATCTGACTGAGATTCACGTCTCCTACACTGCGTTACTGGGAGAATGTGGACCTGGGGGATATCTCTATCCCCCAGGTTTTTCAGCAGACGTGTTTAGTGTTCCAAATAATCCCTGAGCTTCTTGGAGCGAGTCGGATGCCGGAGCTTACGGAGTGCTTTGGCTTCAATCTGGCGAATGCGCTCACGAGTGACGTTGAATTCTCGCCCAACTTCTTCCAGAGTGCGGCCGCGGCCGTCTTCAAGTCCAAATCTGAGTTGCAAGACCTTACACTCACGCTCAGTGAGTTCGCTCAGAACCTCCTCAATCTGCTCTTTGAGCAATAGATGAGAAGCCATTTCGGAAGGCGTGGCCTTGCCATCCTCAATGAAATCGCTTAAGTGGCTGTCTTTGTCCTCGCCGATGGGGGTCTCCAAAGATATGGGCTCCTGAGTCATCTTGAAGACCTCTTCCACCCTCTCCGGCGGCATGTTCATTTCCTTGGAAATCTCTTTGGCAGTCGGCTCCCGGCCGTATTCCTGAGCCAGACTTCGGCTCAAGCGCACCAGCTTATTGATGGTCTCCACCATATGAACCGGAATTCGAATGGTGCGCGCCTGGTCCGCGATGGCTCGAGTGATCGCCTGCCGAATCCACCATGTGGCATAAGTGCTGAACTTGTAGCCCCTTCGATAATCGAACTTTTCCACCGCACGGATAAGACCTATGTTGCCTTCTTGAACCAGGTCCAGAAGAGCCATACCCCTTCCGATGTATTTCTTGGCAATACTCACCACAAGACGCAAATTGGCTTCAATAAGATGATGCCTCGCTCTTTCACCTTCATCCCGAATTTTTTGCAGGTGCTGCTGAAGCTCTCTATCGTGAGATGCCAGGATAGCAAACAATCTGGAATCAGCCGCCGGGTTTGCGATTTCGGGAAGAAGCCCTTCTTCCTCAAGAATCTGGATCAGGTTCTTAGGCACAAGGTCACGGTCCAGAGAAAGATGAATGAGGGTGGATTCGATCTCATCAGGGGTAATACCTGTTTCACGGGCTATGGCGATTACCAAGCGGTGATCTATTTCTCCGTCAAGCGATTGTTGCGACTTCGGATCATTAAGTATCTCTGTAACTGAAGCTTCAGCAGGAAGACCCAGTTCGGTTCTTAAGATATCGACAAATTTGAGCGCCTGACCCAATTCCATCAATATCATCATGACGATATTGATGGTAGAGGGAGGAGTTTTGTATCTTTCATGCCATGCCGCTTCGATCCGCCCCATATGCCTGACTTCGTCCATCTGGCGCGCCAGGATTCTCTCAGTGGCCCCGGTCAGAAGCGGCACCTGCCCCATTTCCCGGAGATACATCCGCACCGGATCGTCAATCATCTCCTCCAGATCCAGAGCCGGTTCCTCTATCTCTGCATCATCCTCAAAGTCCGACGCAGCCCACTTTTCGATCTCAATAGCGGCAGGCTCCTCGATCCATTCTTTAGCGGGCTCGTCCTCAATAACCTCCTCGTCCGCTACGTCTGGCTCAGATGCGACATCAATGTCATCGTCATCAGGTTCTATCGCTTCATCTTCGATTTCCAGATCTTCCTCTGGCTCCGCGGCCTCCCGAGGTTCCTCTATTACTTCAATTTTGGTTTTGCGACTTTTCTTTGCAGTCCCCACCGTTCCTCCTTGAATACATCATCAGCTCAAACTGGCATGCCGACGCTGAAGTTCTATCAACCGTGCCGACCCCTCCTCCAAATTCGTACCATCCTCTAACGCCGATTCGGCCTCAAAAACATACTGGGATTTCAAACTGCGCATTTTCAGGCGACGAAAGCAATCCGCAAACGCCTTCTCCTGCTCACTTTTATCGAGGGGTGGTGTTTGTTTATCGAGGAGATTCTGGACATGGTCATGCAATTCCGCATCCAGCGCCCCCAAAAGGTCCTCGCTTGTGCGGGTCTTTTGCCAGGCAGCAAAAACCTCTCTGTTCTGCGCGCACTCAAAATGATCAGCCGAGATATCGTTTGCCAGCTCTCTCAGCAAAGGGTGCCGGAGCAAAAGGCTGAGGCAATACTCCTCCAACTGGTCCCCGGTGTTTTTCCGAGAGGAATGAGATATCTCAGGGCTTTTTCTTTTGGGTTTTCCCGGTTCCTTTCTGTAAAACCGGTCCGCCAGCTTGCCCGCCAGAACCCTCTCGCTCACACCCGTCAGCCGGGATAATCGAGTGAGATAGGCCTCCCGCATGGCACTATCCTTCATCTCTGCAATCAGGGGCAACAGTTTCTCGATAAGCTGTGATTTCCCCTCTAACCGGGTCAGATTAAACTCCCTGGCGGTAGAGGTGAACAGGTAGTCGATCAGCGGCTGGGCCGTATTGACCAGTTCCCGCCATTTTTCGGGGCTCTCCCGAATCACGTCATCCGGGTCCTTCCCCTCCGGCAACGACAGGATATTGATGTTGCCCCGAAGCTGAGTCCCGCCTTCCAGCCAGCCACGTACGCCTCCAGTCTCCTGCTTGAGCATGCTCCGGAAAAGTTCGATGCCTCGAAGCGTGGCGGCATTTCCGGCAGCGTCTGAGTCCAGCGATAGATAGATATGGGTGGTCAGCTTCTCAATCATGGAGATTTGCCTGTCCGTCAGAGCGGTGCCCATCGAGGCAACCACGTTAAGGAATCCATATTGATGAGCCGTGATGGCATCCATGTATCCTTCAACAATCACCACTCGTCCTTCACTCCGGATAGCTTCTTTGGCGCGGTCCAGGGCGTACACGATATCGCTCTTCTTGAAAATGGGGCTTTCCGCCGAATTCAAATACTTGGGCATGGAATCATCCAGGGCACGAGCCCCGAACCCCACCACCTGTCCTTTGATATTGCAGATCGGGTACATGAGCCGCCCCCGAAACCGATCATAGCAACGACCTTCTTTCTCGGTGGCCAGCCCGCCAGTCACCAGTTCTGCTTCACTAAAGCCCTGCCCCTTCAGATGCCTTTTCAGTTGTTCCCAATCATCGAGGCTGAATCCGAGCCGAAATGCCTTGATGGCCTGCTCCGTAAGCCCGCGTTTCTGAACATACTTTCGGGCTGATTCCGCCGCCGCTGAGGTCAGCAGAAGCTGATGAAAATAATCTGCTGCCGCTTCATTGGCCTGATAGAGCCTCGGCAGCCGTTCATCCACCTCAACCCGGGCTTTCTTTTCCGGCAAGGAAACGCCTGCCCTTTGAGCCAGTGTTTTGAGCGCCTCCCCAAATTCCAGCCCCTCTTTCTTCATCACAAAGGAGATCACATCACCGCCGACCCCGCAGCCAAAACAGCGCCAGGTTTGCCGGTCCGGAAATACAAAGAAAGAAGGGGTTTTCTCGGTATGGAAAGGGCACAGCCCGCGGAGATTTTTCCCTGATTTCCCCAACTGGACGTACCCGGAAACGACGCTTGCGATATCCAGTCTTTGTTTTACTTCCTCTGAGATATTCATTTCAAGACCCTTGCCGCCATATCAATGGCATACAGATCGGTCATGCCTGCAATATAATCCACAGCCGCCCGCTCCACTCCGTGGCCCAAGTGAATCAGCTCGGGGGGGAGTTCGCCGGGATTTGCCACAAAATGGCGGTAAAGAAAGCGAACCACATTTCTGGCTCTCTCTGCCTCATCGGGCAT
>JAQTRE010000035.1 GCA_028711995.1 Dehalococcoidia bacterium
GCCCAGGTGATGAAGACCGTCTTGGTGCGCGAGTTGATCGGTAAGGAGTATGTCTAAGGCTGAGATGGGGAATAGGGCATAACCCGGGCAACGCAAAGGTCTTCTCAGAACGGGCGACGGCCTGAAGAGCCTTTCCCTCAACGCTGAAGGTGACATTCGGCTGACCGAATTTGCCCGGAGAGTTAGCATAAGATTCAGGTTCACATCTGCCCATGATTGAAAGGCGACGGAAACGATGAAACTCACCATTGATTATCAAGAAAGATGAAAATGAGCCCAAAGAGATGACATGCCCCGACTGCGGCGAGCCCATCCATATTAAACAACTCACTGTAAGCAACGGAAATCCGAAAGATCAATCTGGTCAATGCAAGTAACCCTTGGCTTCTGTCCAAAATGCTATCGCAGGCTAAAATCAAGCAGGGAGTAGCACGAGTCCGGAGTTCTTATTCTGGTTTAACGAGTTGTCACCAGCATCAACCTCGACGCAGCTCCGAGGACTTCGCTGGATCCAGTATGTTGGAGAAACGCTCAAGATTGTCTGGAACCTTCGTCCTTTTCGCAATGAACTACCCCGCCGCAAGCAGCGGGGTATCAGATCGGACGTTATTCTCCACACGCCGCAAGCGATGGGGACGAGCAATCCATTGAAGCCGATACGGTGGTCATCATCGCCACTGGCATGAAGGCCGATGAGGCATTGTATTTGTCGCTGAAGGCGCAACCACCTTCCGACAGCCACATTTACACGTTATCGGCGATTGCGCCGGGGCGCGACGGATAGCCGATGCCATCGAGAGGGTTGGCAGGTCGGCTGACGGATATGGCAACATGCCGGGATTCGGGAAGGGGTACGGTTCAAGGTCGGTTGGTGAAAAGAAAGATGGGAAATAAGAAGGAGGAGATATGACATTTCAAGTTAAAGAAAAGGCTCGACTGAGTGAGCGGGTTAGTCGGCTCAAGGAAAGCTTCCACGAAACGCCTGTCAAACTCTCTACAGAACGCTTGAAATTCGTGGTGGAAGCCTATAAAGAAAACGAAGGCAAGGCGCCCATCATCATTCGCGCCCGTGTTCTGGAAAAGTACCTCAAGGGTATGACCCTGCAAATAGACGAAAATCCCATCGTAGGGAACCCAACTCCGTATCGCCGAGGTGCTAATCCTTATCCGGAGTGGTCCTCAGGGTGGTATACAAAGAAGGAGCATTCCAGCCCGTTTAATAGCCTTCAACCTTATCTTACTGACGAGGATTGGAAGCTGATCCGCGAGGCGAAGGATTACTTTGCCGGCAGATGCATGACGGATAAGGTGAACGAGGTTTTCTCTGATATGCACCCTGGGCTCACCCGGCCCGAAATAATCCGGGAGTGCTCGATGTTTGATAGCGCCACTATTCCGATCGGCTATAATGTCGTCGACTATCGCAGAGTGATCAACAGAGGACTGGAGTCACTCATAGCGGATGCCCGTAAGAAGTTGACAGAGATCCCCGCAGCCTATGTTCAGGAAATTCACCGGATAGAATTTCTTAAGGCAGCCATTATCAGTTGCGAAGCGGTTATTGCCTGGGCAAACCGGTACGCCGATTTGGCCGAGGGAATGGCCAAAACAGAGAAGAATGAAGCTAGAAAAGAGGAGCTGGAACAAATCGCAGAGACGTGCCGCCGGGTGCCGGCCAAGCCAGCCGGGAGCTTCCGCGAAGCCATGCAGGCTTTGTGGTTCGCGCATTGCGCTGTGTGGGCTGAGGCTGCTCTGGTAGGGATATCCCCCGGAAGGATCGGTCAGTATCTGAATCCCTTCTTCCTCAAGGATAAGAAGGAAGGGAAAATCACCGATGAGCAAACCGTAGAGCTGCTGGAACTGTTCTTCATTAAGATGTCAGAGTTGGCCCTGCATCAGCCTGGTTTCCATTCCAATTTGGGCGCTCCTAATCACCTGGGGCAAAACATTGCCGTCGGCGGGGTCAAGCTTGATGGGACCGATGCCACCACCGAGCTGGACTATCTGGTTCTGGAGGCAGATGCTCAGGTCAGGATGATCCAGCCAAGCCTGGTTTGCATCTGGCACAATAAGCTCCCCGAAGAGCTTCTGATGAAATGCGCGGAGAACATCCGGCTGGGCATCGGTAAGCCGGCGTTCGTCAACTCAGACCTTGCTGTCCAGCGCAATATGGATCGCTTCAAATGCTCCGTGGAGGAAGCCCGTGACTTTGCCCTTGTGGCCTGCACCCAGTCCGGTCTTGTGGGTAAAATCAATGGTACTTGGGAGACAGTGATCAGCACGCCAAAGATGCTGGAGTTGGCGCTCAACAATGGAGTGAATCCGTTAAGCGGGGTCCAGCATGGCCTCAAAACAGGTGATCCGGAGAAATTTGCGACCTATGAACAATTACATGAAGCAGTCTGGCGTCAGATGGAATACCTGGTGAGATTGGGACGCGAGATCGACATCACATCCCTCAGCCTTCAGTCGCAATATCTGCCGGTGCCTTTTGCATCCTGCATGGTGGATGACTGCATCGAGAAGGGTATGAACCTGATGGAAGGGGGATCGAGGTATTCTTTTGATACTACCCTGCCGGTGGGAGTTACCGACTTGGCCAACTCCCTGGCAGCGATAAAGAAGCTGGTGTACGACGAGAAGAAACTCACCATTAAACAGGTGCTTGATGCCCTGAAGGCCGACTTTGAGGGCCATGAGAAGGTTCGCAAGATGATGCAGGATGCTCCCAAGTACGGAAATGACGACGACTATGTAGATCAGATAGCCAAGGATTGGTTCGACCTCTTCTATAAGGCATCGATGGTCCATAAGACGCACGTGTTTACCGATCATGGCCGGCCTGAAGCGGCGAGCGTATCATTGCACCGTCTGTTCGGGAACTTCTGTGGCGCGCTGCCCAACGGCAGAAAGTCTCTACAGCCCTTCGCCGATGGAGTCGTCTCGGCTTATCCCGGGACCGACAAGAACGGCCCCACCGCTCTGATCAAATCGGCAGCCAAGGTGCTGGACCCGATGAAGTATGACGGCAGTTTACTGAATTTAAAACTTCATCCAACAGCAGTCGCTGACAGGCAAGGCATGAGAAAGATGCTCATGCTGGTGAAGACCTTGATGGATCTGGGCGGCTATCACGTGCAGTTCAGTGTAGTAGATACCCAAACCTTGCGAGATGCTCAGAAGCATCCTGATGAGTACAAGAACCTGGTGGTCAGGGTTGCCGGCTACAGCGCTTTCTTTGTGCAACTGGACCCGTTGATTCAGGAAGAGATCATTTCTCGAACCGAACAGAAGTTATGATCTGACACATAGCGGATCGGGTGCATACTGCCCCAAGGAGATTGGTATGGAAGAATATGACGTCATCGTAGTGGGAGCCGGTCCAGCGGGCTCGTCGGCGGCCAAAGCTGCGGCGGAAAGAGGCGCTAAGGTTGTGGTCTTAGAAGAACACCACCATATTGGGCTCCCTCAACACTGTACCGCTATGATGCATGGCACCGGAAGCGGTCTCAGTACTAAGATTCTGTCTAATATGGACCCGCGCATTACCTTGGCTGAGGTAAAAACACGCCGGATTTACAGCCCCAGCGGCAGGGTGTTCGACATTTCCGTCGAAGGAAAAGGCGTCTACATTATTGACCGGGCGCTTTATGACCAGCATCTTGCCGCCGAGGCAACCGAGGCAGGCGCCAAAATCCTGATCAACACCAAGGCCACCGGCCTTATCATCGAAAGAGAACAGATTGTGGGCGTAAGAACTGAGCGGAAGGACATGCCGGAGATCCGCGGGAAAGTCGTCATCGGGGCTGACGGCGTCAGGGCGCTCTTTGGAGGGGTCCCCATATGGTCGGGATTGGCGGAGAAGGTGACGGAGTACATGGTGGGCATAAAAATGCTGGTGTCCAATGTCAAGAACGTTGACCGGGAGGTAATGGAGCTTCATCTGGGACCGTTTGGTTCCAGCAAGTACTATCGGGGGTTTATCTGGATTCAGAGAAATGACGAGCATTTTTGCCACATGGGTTTTGATACTGTGGATAACTTTGAACGGTGCAGGCGTGGCAACTATGTCCTCTCGAAAAAACTCGAGAATGCCGTCATTACAGGGATGACCGGATTCTCCCAACCGCTCACCGTCCATCCCGGACCCCTTGCCAGGAAAGTGAAAGCCGGGCTTATTCTGGCCGGGGCTTCAGCTAATTACCCCAGTTTTATTTTAAATACCCTTGGCGGCAGCTATGCAGGCCAGATCGCTGCCGAAGCAGTAAGCGAAGGAAACGTCTCCGAAGAGAGGCTTGCCGCATTTGAGACCATGTGCAAGAAAACCATTGATGATCCGGGATGGTGGAGCAAGGATTTTGGCTTTGGTGCCTGGATGAATCATACGGACGATGAAAAGGAAGAACTCTTTGACAAGATGACCAAAGCCGACTATGTCAACTTTGACGTGTACGAAAATATATAGTTGAAACGAGATTGGGTACGTGCTCCGCCGCTGCCCCGCCGAGTTCGATGCAGAAGTGCTGATAGCTCAATAGCAAAGACAGTACATGTCTTGGATAGCAGTATGGATAGAGCAATAGGTGGTGGATGAAAATGACAGAGATAGAACTCAACGGCAGTTATCTCTCAAGTTTAGATGCGGCCAAGATACTCAATATCAGTTCCTCCTCCATTCGCCCGCTTCTTCGCACGGGAAGGATCCCGGCGAGGAAGATCGCCAACCGATGGTTGATCCCCAAGGATAACCTGGACAACTTTGCCAAGACCTACGTTCCGGCCAGAGGAAGACCGCGAAAAATAGGCTGATAGATGACAGATGGAAGGATTGAATAGCCCACACCCGGATTGATATCTTGAGGGAATGGCTGATAGAGAAATCATGGTTGACTAAACACCCTATGGTTTTGGTCATGCGATCCGGGATTGAGAGAGGGTTCAGAGGAAGGTTGAACATTCTCTCCCCAGCCTATTTACACTCAACGTGATATGAGGTGAGTGAATCCAATCGACCGCTTAGGCAATATGTCCGAAGGGATCAATAAGATGAAACCAGATGAGGAGAGAAAGAAACAAGCAGACATCATTTCGGAGGCCACAAGGCTCTTTCTCTACAAGGGCTATCACGCTACAAGCATGGATGAAATCAGCAGAGCTGTCAATTTAAGTAAAGGGAGCATCTACCACTGTTTTGACAGCAAAGAGGATATACTCCGAATGGCTATTAACACCTCGGCAAGTGCTTGCTTAGCCCTATTGAGAGAAGTCGCCGTCTCAGATCTGCCGCCAGTGGAAAAACTACGGCAGGCGGTTCACGTACACGTCCAAATAATCCACGATTATCCCGTGACTTTTTTGGCTGTGCGAGAAAATTTCGACTTACTTGATAGTAGGCTAAGGGACGAGGTTTTGGCGCTGATAACCAGCTATGATAACCTTTTGGATCAGATCGTAAATGCTGGCGTGGAACACGGCCAGTTGCGGGCAGACCTGAACCCTAGACTCATAAGTTACGCCATGCTGGGCATGTGCAACTGGATGTTCGAGTCGCATAAGAAGGATGTGTCACTTTCCCCGTCAGAGATCGCCGATCAGTTTTTTCAACTCCTGACAGGGGGAGTCCTGGCCAGTGATCATAGTCATAGTGAGGACTTTAAGACCCTTTCCCACAGGGGTTGAGATATCCAATTGGTTTACCCAAGATGCGGGCTGGTTTTCAGTTAGGGAAGCTCTGATTAAGTCCTGATCACTCCCATGTTCCCTGAGAACCAGAAGGGCAGAGTTCCAAGGCCTTTTTCCCGTGGGTATCTACTCCAAAACTCGCGGACTTTGAAACCATGACGGCTGCATTGAAAATGATCAGGAGCTACCGGATGCGCTTTGGGCGTCGTGAAGCAGCTTAAGGCACATACCCGCCTCGAGTCAGCAATCCAAAGGCCGCATGTGCACGTGTCATGATCGATGTTTCCTGTGAAAGAACACCTGGAATATTGGCGAGGTCATTCTTGAGGAACAACGTCAATTCTTCCATATCGCGAAAATTCCCGTGCAACAGTATTTTGAAGGGGCCGGTAATCATGAGCATGTGGAGAATCTTTTTGTTCTCAGCCAGTGTATTCACTGCAGAGACTATATTGCCATTGCAGACTCTGACAAATATCGCAGCCTGAATGCCAAAACCAAACGTCGATGGGTTGACAACACTGAAGATCCTTACTATATTGTCATCGATAAGCGTCTGCAGCTTTCGTCGCACTGCTTTCGTGCTCATTCGCAGTTTACTACTGAGGTTAGTGATGCTCTCTCTGGGGCACAACTCTAGCTCTCTTATCAATTGCCGGTCTGATTCATCAACCTTCCTAGGCACGGCCTTTCCCACAGCGCCGACTGGGCCAGTTAGATGCATCCAGGAATCCTTCGCCTCTTCAAGGATTAATAATTCTTCGATATGCGTCAGGTCGGGAATGCAGCTTAATTTTTGGTCGACGAAACTGACCAATTCATGCATATCGCGAAAGACTGTGTAGACCATCATGTCGTACCGCCCCATAGTCAACCACATGTATTGAGTATTCGGCAAGGATAGCAGACATTCGGCGGCATTATCCTGCTTGCCGGGGCGCGTATTTATTCCAATGACTGCCCTCGTTCGGAATCCAAGACTCTCCGGATCAGTTACTGTGATGATCTTAATCGCTCGTGCTTCAAGCAGCCTCTGGAGCCTCCTTTGAACAGTTGTGGGAGTTGTATTGAACTTGGGCGCGAGGCTGCGGGCGCTTTGTCTGGCATCAGCCTCTAGTGCCATCACAATCCTTATGTCCAGTTCGTCAAGTTCCAGTACTGCGTGTTTGCGATTCATTCTATCTCCACAAAGTGAATCTTCAACCGTCGATGACCCGCTAAGCCTATTGGCCACGAAACCCGGGTTCCCACCTCTGTTGTCTGCCCAGTCTGCTCTGCCAAGCTTGAGGTTCGCATGTTGGGCAAGCTGGACAACTGATGGTCGCTTCTCTGTGACGCGAAGGCCTCCTTTGGGTCGATGCCATATTATAACATGCCTTAGTCCTTCGGGTTTTCAAGCTTTCATAGTGCTGATGGGTCGGGCCTTTTTCTCGCAATTCCGATTTTGCTATACATCCTATATGAAATGCAATTAGCCCATATAAATGCATCATTAAGAATGTATATTGACATTATAGGTGAAATATAACCCGTTTTCCCTACCGTTTGGTTTTGATTTTGTCCAGTAAAAGTATTATGATCGTGTGCGATGATTTGACAGTAACAAGTGGTGGGGAAATCGGGAACGGAAGCATAAGCCCCCCTGACATATTGGGCATGAATGCTACGAACAGGGACAAAGAAGGAGGGAAGACATGGTCCTGAAGACAACAAGAGATGCACAAAAGTCATCTCGATTTGCTAGTGGTGAAAGGGCTCAAAACCTCAAGAACAAAAGGGTTCGAAAGAGCACGATAGTTCAAAGGATAATTGGCCCGAAGGGTCCGACAAGCAAGTACACCTATTTGCCGGGGGTCAGGATTTGCTTTGATACGGCAAGACTCATGACCGAATCTTATCAGTCCACCGAGGGGCAGCCTGAGGTTATCCGGAGAGCCAGGTCGATGGATCATATCCTGAGCAACATGACGATCTACATCAGCGATGATGAACTGATCGTGGGGAATACTGCCAGCGACCCCTATGGTCTGCCCATCCATCCCGAGCTTCAGTGGAAAGAGATGGATAAGGCCTTCAAAGGCGATCTGGCGCACATGGTGGATGAACGCGGTAGGGCAGAGTGGGAGAAGATTCGCAACTACTGGAAAGGAAAAACTGTTGATGACAGAGTCCTCTCGATTCTGCCAGATGAGATCAAGAAGGTTCTGGGGCCGACGGGTACGACAGAGATGACGTGGAGCGCCCAATGGGGATCACAGAAGGGGTTGGGGTCTCCCAATTATCAGACGCTCTTCGATCTGGGACTCAACGGAGTCATCGGTAAGGCCGAAGGCAGGATGCGCCTGCTTGGGGCCGAGCTCAAAGCAGGGAGTATCACCGGCGATGAATACATCGATAAGCTCAACAATCTTCAGGCAATGATTATCGCCGGCAAGGCGATGATCAAGTTCGCCGGCAGATATGCGGCGCTGGCCAGGGAAATGGCGTCTAAGGAGCAGAACGCCGAGCGCCGTGAGGAGCTTCTGGAGATCGCTGATATATGCGACTGGATACCCGGCAATCCCCCGCGAAGTTTCCGCGAGGCCTTGCAGGCGTGGTATCTGACTCACATAGTCACCCGGTTTATCGAGTATCATGGCTCCGGCGAAGGCAGCCGGTTGGACGTATTGCTGAACCCGTTCTATCAGAAAGACATCGAGGCGAACAGGATCACCCGGGAACAAGCCCAGGAGCTTCTGGAATGTGCCTGGATGAAGATGGAGGAAATCGGAGAGGTGGAAACCTCGGTGGTTCATCGGGGTGAGGAAGGCGGCAGCCTGTATCAGATCATCAATATCGGAGGCATCACCCCGGACGGTGACGATGCCACTTGCGAGATGTCGTTCCTGATACTCGATGCCTGTGATGCGATAAAGGCAACCCAGCCCAGCCTCGTGTTAAGATACCATCCCACCATCAACCCGGAGCTGATCAACAGGGCCATAGATATGATACGAACCGGCATCGGCCATCCTGCCTTTATCAATGACAGCGTGGCCATTCCCTATCTCCTTAACAGAGGGATTCCGCTCAGAGATGCGCGGAATTGGGCATCCGGCGGATGTCTCCAGCCGATAATCCCCGGCAAAGCCATGCAGAAAACTCATGGCGCGGCCGGCGCGCTCCTCCTGCCCAAGCTCCTGGAGATCGCCATGAACCAGGGCAAGAGCATGACCACCGGGACCCAGTTGGGCTGTGCTACTCCTGATCCCACCACATTCCAATCGTTCGATGAGGTTTTGGACGCTTATGAAGCACAGTGGGCCTATCAAATCGAACATATCGCCAAGCTCGAAGATATGACTTGCAGCCTCTACAGGCGATATCTTCAGCGGCCCATCATGTCTGCTTTGACAGACGATTGCATTGAGCGAGGCCAGGATTGCATGGACGAATTTTATCATGCCCTGCCCACCATTCATGTATCCGGTCAGGTGAATGTCATCGATTCGCTGGCAGCCATCAAGAAGCTGGTATTTGACGAAAAGTCCGTCAGCATGGCGGAGTTGATCGATGCCTGGAAAAACAGTTTCAAGGGCAAGGATGAATTGTTCAAGAAGCTGAGGCAGGTGCCGAAGTTCGGGAATGACGACGATTACGTTGACCTGATAGCGCGGGAAGTCTGCAATCGCGAGCAATACGCGACCGAACGCTTCCGCACGGAATCCGGCTTCATGTTCACCATCGAAGGGAGCACTGCCACGGCCTACTTCCCGTGGAGCATAGGAGCGCTGGCAACCCCTGATGGAAGGAGAGCTGATGAGTCCTTTGCCGACGGCAGCATATCCCCGATGCGCGGGAGAGATACTAACGGGCCGACGGCAGTACTTAAATCGGTAGGCAAGGTGAATCCGAAATACTCCATGCTTCTGAACCAGAAGTTCTTTCCCAGTTTCCTCGAAGGAAAGTCCAAGGCATCCTTCCTCGCCTACCTCAGAACATGGGCTGACCTGGGATGCTGGCATATACAGTTCAATGTGGTCGACCCCGAGGTCTTGCGGGATGCCCAGAAAAACCCTGAAAACTATGGCAACTTGATTGTAAGAGTAGCGGGATATAGCGCTCACTTTGTGGACCTGAGCACCGGGCTCCAAAACGAGATCATCCAGCGGACCACACAGAGTTTCTGATAATGGGATGATGCCGTTGATCTTGCAAGAGAAGCAAGATCAACGGCATCGTGTGCCTATGGGGCATCGGAATCGGTGGTGGTATAGCCGCCGTGGATGATCTTGGAGGTGGTAGCTTTGGCAAGATATTCGTAAACGATATTCATACCAAAAGTTTAAGCAGGAGGATTAATATGAAAATGCCGTTGGAGGGCATTCGGGTCATTGAATGGGGAATGATGCAACAGGCGCCGTTTGCGACCCAGATGCTGGGCGATTACGGGGCTGAGGTGATCAAGATTGAGGACAGGATCACCGGTGATGCGGCAAGGGGTGTGGCGAGAGCCATCGGGGTGACGACCACAACCAAAACCGGCGCCCGCAACTTCTATTTTGAGTGCAACAATCGCAACAAGAAGAGCGTCACCGTGGATATTACCAAAGAGAAAGGGAAGCAGATCGTCTATGACCTGATCGGGAAGTCCGATGTTTTCATACAGAACTTTCGCCTCGGCGCTGCCAAGCGAGCCGAACTGGGTTATGAGACGCTGTCCAAGTATAATCCCAAGTTGATCTATGTCAACACCACCGGCATCGGTCCCGAAGGGCCGGAGGCAGATGCGCCGATCCTTGACCCGATAGGGCTGGCCAGATCGGGGTTTATGACCGCGACGGGAGAGCCGCAGATGCCGCCTGTGTATGCGGCCTTCGGACTGGCAGATCAGGCAGGGGCGGTGATGGCCTATGCCAGCATCGTGACTGCGCTCCTGGCCAGGGAAAGGCTCGGAGTTGGACAGGAAATCAACACCTCTCTCCTGGCGGGGATGATGACTCTGGAAAATCTGTCGGTGAGTTCACGCCTGCTCATGGGGAGACAGCTTCCTAGAATGGTCCGAAGTGCGGTAGGCAATCCTCTCTTCAACTTCTACCGGTGCGCCGACGACAAGTGGATCCAGTTGTCCATGCTTCAATCGGACAGGCACTGGGATGCCTTCTGCGAAGCCATGGGAATTGGATACCTCTCCAATGATCCCAGGTGCAAAGATTATAATATCAGAGCCCAGCATTGTGAGGCGATCATCAAAATCATGGACGAAACCTTCGCCACCAAACCCAGGGCGGAATGGTTCAAGATACTGGGTCAAAACGAAGATTTCATCTTCGGCCCCATCAATGACATCAACGATCTTCCGAACGATCCTCAGGTGCTGGCTAACAATTACATCATCGACTATGATCACCCCGTTTTCGGGAAAACCAAGCTGAACGGGTTCCCCTTTGAACTGACCAAGACTCCCGCCTCGATACGGAGGGAGGCTCCGGAATTCGGCCAGCACACAGAGGAGGTGCTCACCGAACTGCTGGGGTATAGCTGGGACAAAGTGGTCGGTCTCAAAAACGAAGAAGTGATCTAGGCTGAAGGATTCAAAGGTGATTTGAGTACCACGCTGAGTCAGGCCAAATATTTGGATGCATAATCGAGCCAACCTGCACCTGTAAGACACCCATACATATTAGGAAAGGAGGAAAAATGTTAGCGAAGATAAGCGGAGCTTGGTTTAGACTGATCAAGAGCAAGCCGATCATATGGATTATAGTGGCTCTGGTTTTATTGATTCCGGCGGGGATTTTAGCCACAAACGTGACAATGGGGTCTGATTATACGACCATGATGTCAAAAGACTCCAAGATGTACACCGATATGGTGGAATTCGACAAGTATTTTGCCAGCGAATCGATTCTGGTGATTATTGAGGCTGATAATCATGACACCCTGCTCAATGAGCAGAACTACACTGCCCTCAAAAAGGTTGAGACCGAGATAAGAGCACTCCCCAACGTGTTCAACGCGTCCAGCCCCGCGTTCCTGATCGAGTTCATGAAGCAAATGATGGGCATGCCGAACGCTACCCCTGATGAAGTAATGATAGATCCTGCCACCGGCAAAATGAGGTCCTCTTTCAACAGCTACTTCTTCAATCCGAATGCCATGCGTGTGATCATAAATCTCAAAGGAGACCTCACAATTGATGATAAGGCGGAAATCAATAAGTCTTTGAAGAAGATTGTCGACGAAGCCGGTTTCCAGGATGTGACGACCACCGTTTCCGGGGTATCCTCTGTCATCGACTATGCCAATAATGAGATCGCCGGTGCCTTGACCGTCATCATGATAATAGCCTTTGTACTGATGTTCTTGGTGCTAGCCTTCTTCTTCCGGATGCGCGGCTTCTTCGCATGGCGGTGGCTGGCTCTCGGCGCGGTAGGCATCGGCCTCATCTATACGTTCGGGGTTATGGGTGCCATCGATCTGAATGTCGCCCTGGCTTCCATGGGCGCTTTCCCCATCTTACTGGGTCTGGGAGTTGACTATGTAGTCCAGTTTCATAACCGCTACGATGAGGAACAGAGAAACGGGAAGACTGCCGACGAAGCTGGGTTGACAGCATTTACCCATATCGGGCCGCCTATCATCATGTCCGTGATCGTCGGTTGTGTGGGCTTTGCCACGGCGCTCCTCTCCAAGACTCCGATGGTTCAGGATTTCGGCAAGATGCTGATCATCGGTGCGCTCATTCTTCTGATTGTTGCGCCTACCATTCTCATGGCCAGCTTGTATCGGCGAGATCGCAATAAGCCGGCTCAGGCAGATAAAGACGTTGCCCCTCCTGTTCTGGAAAGATGGCTGGGACATCTTGCGCCCAGGGTCGTCAAATTCGCCATCCCCATCATTATAATCGGCGTCGTACTCACAGGACTGGGCTGGGCTGTCGAATCGAAGATCGAGACCACAGCCACCGCCACGGATTTCGTGGGCAGTGACGTGCAGGTTACCAAGGATTTCAAACACATGGTCGATCTGGCTGGAGGATCGTCAGCTTCATTCACATTTATTGAAGTTCCGGACGCAACCGATCCCCAGGTGCTTAATTGGATGATTGAGCGCAAGCAATACGCGTTGGCCACATATGCGAGAGCCGACGGAAAAGGCAGTGTCAACAGTGTGACTTCCATCGCTGACCTGATCATGAATTTCAGCGGCGGGAAGTTACCGGCTACTGCTGAACAAGCCAAGGCCATCGTGAACATGATCCCTGAGCCGATGAAGGCTAACTTCATCACTCCGGACTACACAAAGGCCAGCATTGCGACCGGTCTTCAGACCTTCAATCAGGAGTCATTCTACATCGCGAGGGAGCAGGTGACGGAGATTTTCAGCGCCAGCACTCCGCCTCCCGGCGCGACCCAGTTTATTCCCTGGACCGGGGTGATCTCTATGTCAACTAAAGTTGCCGATGATCTGGATGACAGCCGCAGCAAGATGACGTTTTATGGAATCGGCCTCTGTCTGGTGGCACTGCTGGTACTCTTCCGCCTCAACTGGAAGAAAGTTATCACTGCCGTCATTCCTATCGGATTAATCCTCGGATGGTCCAACGGCCTGACGTATCTGTTGGATATTAAGGTCAATCCCGTCATGGCGACCATGACAGCTCTGATCCTGGGCATCGGAACCGAGTTCACCATTCTGCTGCTGATGCGCTACTATGAAGAGCGGGAAGGTGGCGAGACGCCCATTGTTGCGATGAGCACCGCCATGACCAAGATCGGACGCGCCATCGTCGTCTCCGGGTTGATGGTGGTTATTGGCTTTGGTTCGATGATCTTTGCCTTTGACTTCCCAATCATTGCCGATTTCGGCAAACTCACTGTCATCGATATGGCGATGTGCATCGTCAGTACTCTGGTGGTGTTGCCAGCCATTGTGGTCACATTTGATCTTTGGCGTGAAGGGAAAAACGTAGCCAAAGAAAAAGCCTAGCCTTGAGGATCTGAACAATCAGCCTCGATTTCGACCCATAAGAGGGGTCGAAATCGAGGCTGAAACGAAGCCATGCTGTACCCATTTCGATGACAATCGGGAGGGGGATTCTGAGATCACGATCCTGTGACGTGTGGATATAAAGGCCTGATGAAGAGCGTGGCCCGGGTGTTAGCCCATTTACCTTGGCCAAGTCCTGTCTGGTTCGCAAACAGTTGTTGCTCGCAAGGACATAGTTTCCCCCAAATCCGGAAGAGTACCAGAAGTGGTCTTGTAACTCTGGAGTCGTGGGTCATATTGTTTTGTTGGACCACTTGAAGACGGAGTAGTCGTTGAGTGTCTTCAGCCTTACCAGAAGCATGTCTGGCGACGATTGTTGGCGTCGATGATTACTTCGCAGGGAACTTTGATACAGATATGGACTGTCTGAGGAAGAACGTCGGAATCGGCACCGCGGGAAATGACTTTAAACCCTCTGCCGGAATACCGAGGTGTCGATTCTGCAGGTCCTCGGTGGGAATGAGATATGACACATTTAGAGGTGTGCAACGCTACTTCTGCAAGACATGTCAGCGCAAGTATGCGGATAATGGTGCCCTACTAACCATGCGTACACCAGTCGAACAAGTTGCTTGTGCCATCAGCTATGTACTATGAAGGCGGATCGCTAATGGATATTCGCAATCACCTCATACAAGCCTATGATAGCTACCCTTCCACTTCCAGTATTCATGAATGGGCAAAAAGTTTACGCCTGCAATCATACAAAAGACTGTGTCGTATAGGCTGAAGGTCGGGAATGTATGGGCATTGATACAGTGGCGATGAAGATCACCGGACATACCGTCTTGGTCTGGGACGTTGTCGATGTGAAAACGAGGTTCCTTATGAGCACACATATGTTGCCTGCCAGTGGAATGGCAGACCCCGGTATGATCCTGGCAGAAACAGCAGATATATGCGACAGAATACCGAATCTCATTCTTGCGAATGACGTGTTACCATGCGCAGACCATGTGGAATTTGTCTTTGGATCGGAAACACAACGAGTGTCCGTCAACCAGTTAAAAGCCAAGCGTTGTTATCGGATGCCTGACACTCGAACCAGAGTGATGCGAGGACTGCGAAGTCTGGACATGGCCATTTTGTTCAGCAACGGGTGGACGTCCTTCTACACTGTAGACCGTCAGCTAAAATGGGACACAAAAAGGGATAAAGAAATCGGACAGGGGGAGGGGTAGCATCAGCTCCGATGAGGTAGTAGACTAACGTCAATATGGAAAGGAGCTAAGCGTGTCCCAGAACATCGAGGATAAGACAAATGCTGCTGAAGCCAGGACCCAGGAGACCAGAGGGTTCATGCAGCAGGTGAGAGTGGGAGCAAGACATAAGTACACCCCTGAGGAGAAGGTTCGCATCGTCCTGGAGGGGTTCAGACGGGAGGTGGGGGTCAGTGATCTCTGCCGGCGGGAAGGGATTAAGCCGGGGACCTTCTACGCCTGGAGCAAAGACTTCATGGAGGCAGGGAAGGAGCGGTTAACCCGGGATGCGGTAAGAGATGCTACGCGCCAGGAGATCGGGCAGATCAAGCGGGAAAACAGTGAGCTCAAACATCTAGTGGCGGATCTGTCTCTGGAAGTGTACCGGCTCAAAAAAACAGCCGTTCCTCCCCTGGAGGGACACAACGGCGCCAACGGATGAGTGGTGCGGAGAAGACCTCGGTGTATATGAATCTGTCGCAGGCAGTGACAAAAGGTCGGGGTGTTTTCTGTTCACCGAAACCATAGACAATCTTACCTGACTCCCTCAAACGCGCAGCCAGGCGGGTGAAATCACTATCGCTGGATACGAGACAGAAGCCATCCAGATTTCCTGAATAAAGCAAATCCATCGCATCGATAATCATGGCACTGTCGGTGGCGTTCTTGCCCACGGTGTAGGCGAATTGCTGAATAGGCTGAATGGAGTACTCCAGCAGGGCGGTCTTCCATTGACTCAACTTGGGCGTGGTCCAATCGCCATAGATTCGCTTGACACTGGCGAATCCCAGTTTTGCAGTTTCAGCCAACAACCCTTCAATGATTGCAGGGTTTGCATTATCGGCATCAATCAACACCGCCAGGGCTGATCCGTATTCTTTGCCATTAGCCATTTTAGTCTCCTCCAAGATGCCGTGCATCAGCCTCTGGTGACGGCACACATTGATCCGACTTCTCTGCTATCCGGTTCTTCATCATTTCCCATACGGCGGTTGCATAGGAGAACCATCCGTGGTAAAACTCAGATTTTGCCCAAATGTAGGGGTTGGAGGTTCCATCCAACTGCATCTGCCGAGAAAACCAGTCTTCATGTTTATGTTGATAGTGCTCAAACCGTGGCGTTCCCGGTATGATGTTGTGGTATAAGAAAGGGGCCAATTCTCCGCCACTCTTCTTTCGTATGGCTGTATCGTGAAACAAATCCTCAAAATTCTCCAAGGTGGCCAGCTTGACCCACTCTTTGGCGGCGTCCCTTCCGAGGGCCTGCCAGTCAAGAACCGTCTTCTTCAGGTAATCAGAGGCTAGTCTATCAGCGATGCTCTGCATCCCATCAGAATTGGCTTGGGCCACGGCTTTTTCGTAAGCCTCCACACGAGCCTCGATGGCATCTCGACAGATTTGGGAAAGGTTGTAGGAGTTCTTGAGAGGTTTGAACCTTTCAATCAGGTCATTGGAGACATTGATTCCCAAACGCATGGGTCACCTCCGAGCGATGCACTAATTAACATACCGTTAATAGTGAACATATTATAATACATAAACATACGATATTCAATAGACATACTGTGACCGATATCGTCTCAGAAAGGCAGGGAGGTCTCACAGGCTGCTTGGACCAATCGTCTCCAGGCTCTCTATCCTCAGCCGCAGGAATCTCCCGGGAAGAAGCACGAGCCTATTCAGGAACACGCAAGTCAAAGGGTGGCTCTTTCGGACGGGGTACAGTAATTTGAAGGGGCTCAAAGGGTATGTGCTTGCAGTCGTTCTCGTTGTGTGCCTCATGATGTTCCCGGAATCACTTCGATCAGAGTAGATTCCGTCTCAACAGACACAACCCATCGAGCTCACTGACTGCTGGATGTCTCCAGTCTGTTACGCAGCACTTTCACCAGGTGCACCTCAGCCTGGGTGTCTCTTTTGCAGTAGGCGAGCAGCGCGCCTCGAATCCATTCTCGACGTTCTGGTGTTGTCTCTGGCCTGATCATTTCGGCGTAGGCCGCTGAAGCAGTGCCGCCCTCGCCGATGTCGAGATCATCATAGCCAAGGTTGGACACGAGAGCTGGCAGTACCGCCTTGATGGAAAATGATCCGTGGAACTCCGGATGATAGCAGTATTTGCGGATGAGTTTCAGCAGGTCCACAATTCGACCATCTAAGATAGACATCAAATCTCCAGATAGATGCGGTAAGGCGAGTGCCAGGTCACGAATCCGTGATTCTTCAAAGCCGGAATATACGACGATAGACCCGCTTTCGCCCAGGGAGGCAAGTAGACTTCTCGCGAATGATTCTCTCGGATCATCGAAGCCATCGTACAGAAAAGCCTCATGGCTGAGTACGCCATCCTTTCCCAATATGTGATCCGACCATTGGAATGGGATCACCTGGTAAGGTCGCGTGCCAGGGTAGAGGGGCAATACAGGGTTGAATGTCTCGAAATCAAGGAAATGTACGGGGTACTCCAGTTGGCTAAGTTCCAACGAGAGATGCGGGTCCAGATACCACCGGTTGTCTACCACGCAATCTCGGACTCGCTGTTGCATGGCATTCAATCCCGGAAATCCAACAGGTATATCTCTAATGTCGTTGATACCCGCTTCCTTGAGAGAGCTCAATAGCGTCTCACTGGCCCTCGGCAGTTGGCTAATGTGATGCTCTGGCTCATCCTGGTGGCAATAGCCGGAGAAAGGGCAATCGTATGGCTTAGTGCACTGTCTTCCTATCTGAATATTGGGAGGCTCCAATTTCTGTAGAGGTGACCGCATCATCGCCAGCAAGGTGGGGATTTCAGACTGGAGTCGCTGAGTATCGCGGGTAATATCTTCGAGTTCAAATAGCTGGCGCAGGTCGTAGTCGCCGCCTTGATACACATAGTCTGTGTCAATGTGGCAGAGGTACGCACGCTTTACCTTGATCCCACATCCCTGGAGCACATAAGCCTGTATTCCAATGTCATAGAGATGTTCGTCTTTGAGTTCAGTATTCGATTTGACCTCGATCAGATCAAACGCATCCCCCTCCACTCGGGCCAAAATATCAACCCTTACCCGAACATCATCAAACAGAAAACCTGCCTCGTAAATTGCGGGTATACTCCGGTCGCAAAGCATCGTGGCTGTGGACTTTACCGACTCCTCGTGGTAGAGATGGTCCTCCCCGATCAATATCCCCCCTGAATACATTTTCCGAGCAAGCACGCCCACTTCCGTGCCAGCATCAAATATCGACTGTTGGGAGGCACTAATTTCATCAGCAAGATCACGATGATAGCATTCCAGGTACAGCCGCTTGTGGCATTGCAGCCCCGCCATGAAGCGGGATTTTGACAGAAGGGGAATCTGGTCTCTTGGTGCGTTGTTCATTGTACAAACGGAAGACTTCAACATCGTCGGGAGTTGAGATTCTCCCATGAAAGTCTGAGTATCTCCATCGTCTCAAGCCCAGGTGGTTTCACTCTCCATTTGCGAAAGCTGAATGACCAATGTGCGGTTGGCATAAGCATCAATGTGGCTGGGATTGAGAGCAAGCACCTTGTCGAAATCAACCAAGGCTTTTTCCCGCTGACACAGATGGACATATGCCTCCCCTCGATAAGTGAGAGCGTCCGAGTCGTCAGGATCGAGATCAATGCATTTGTCCTTGATGGTCTGGGTCAGCCTGGCGGCCTGACGTCCGTTCACAATCCATACTCCAATTGTTCTCTGGGGTTCTTGTGTTTCAATTCGTGCCCCTATTATGCCGAATGTCCTATCCTATCTTTGTCCGTGGTTTGAAATGAAAAGGCTGCCCATTGTCCGATATGCAACCGCACGATGGTTTTCCATACAAGATTCAACACATCCGAGAAAGAAAAGCGGAGTATTCTGGTGTTCAAGTATCCGGCGTGCTGAGACAAGTTGACCGCATTACGCAGAAGTGCTGGCTGCTTCACTCCGAGACCTGCGTCAGTGTCTGTCCGCACTGCATTCAGTGTTGCCGACTTTCACCATCAGGTAGCGGAATTGACCATATGGTTCCTGAATCAGATTCGAATAGACACGCCAACGCATGCCGTATGCCCCGCTCAGTGGAATTGGCGACTCTCTTTTGCTCTTCGTTCCGTCGGAGGCACCCGATTCCCATTCCAGGGTTCCCTGAAGAGTGCGGCCCTCGTGGAGGCGAAACTGCTCATCCACGGTACTGCGGTTCGACCTTTCCCAATAGGCACTGTCGTTGGTTAGGAGTATAGCATAACCCACCATATCACTGTGGTTGGCAAGCACCTGTTCCAACCGCCAGATATCCTTTGCGAAATCATATCTCGCGATGTCTTGTGCGGCCTGATCCCTTAGCGAAAATGTTTCATTTCTCACCATGGAAGTGAGTTTCCGGGTCTTATACTTCAATTCGATGGCCAAACGGTGGCTCCCGTTGATCGCCAAGATGTCTAGATGAAGGGAATTGCCGTGTTGGTCTACAGGTAGCTCCAACCTTACATCTGTCACATCTCCTTGCGTACGAAGTTGCCATGCAAGGGCGTGCTGGAAATCAGCTTCGGAATGAAAAAGAGGCCTCTTTTCAGCAAGACCGCTCAGTACGTCCGTGAGTTCATCCATTCTTCACCTCTTTGTTAAGCACCAATCGACCGTTTACAGGGGGCGCAGACTGCTCTCGATGAGATTCACGAAATCTGCCACGTTGAACCAGTTTCGGTTCAGCTGCGAGGAGTCCTTCGAACTGGTTTCGTATTGAAAGGTACGCCATCGGGCAGAAACTATGTCCTGCTTGAGTTGATCGCCCTTGAACCCGCCATATCGCCCCATCGATGACTTGTTGAGGGTCCCATTCCTGAAACCATCATAGATTTGCTCTCCGGGGATTTTCTCTTCGCAGTTGAGGCCAAATCCGGATCGCCTTGCGACCAGTTTGTCGTACATTTCGAGGGCAATGCCCAGCATTTCGAAGAAGTAATCGCCCCTGCACACTGGTTCATATGCTTTCTGAAGAGCTTCCCAGGTCAGAATGGGAAACTGAAGCCCGTCCATCTGTTCCGCGAGCGGCTCGGGAAGGAGAGCAAAGTGGTGGACCGTATCGATTTTGAGAGCTTCTCGGATGGCGTCAAGGATAGCTTCTTGAGCGGCCATCTGTTGATTCAAGTCTGCAACCGAGGGAACATCATACATCTTTGCTTCAAAAGCGATAAGAGTCCGAGGGGTACCATTGATCAGCAACACAATATCAGGTGTGTCTTTCGTCTGAGGCAAATGCACGAAGCGTCTTCGGGTATCACCAGTGGCTGACTCCTTCAAACTATATTCAGTGAAGAATTCTATGTTGGTTTGGGCGACATCGGCAATTACTGGTGGTTTCTGAGCATTACCAAGAAGTGAGAAAAGAATGGAGATGTGCTTGAAATTGTCCTTGCACACGATCATGGGAAATACGGTACCTGTGAAGAACCTCTCCTTTCGATTCATGGGAAGATCGGTTAATAGCATTTGCCTCAGCGACATTCATTGTCCTCCTGGTTCTTTGCTTGGGGCCGATGGTTGCTGCCCCCGGTCTACAGTTCCATCATTATACCTCTGTGACCCGGATGGGGGGAATAGGACCTTTGTGCCATTCCCATGATATCTCTTGAGGGCGTGACATGTATGATGCCTGAGCAGGCATGACAACTCACGGGAATTTGAAGCGGTTGGCAGGATGCAGAGGCTAAGCATCCTCGGTCACAATAGTGATCCATTCACGCTCGTACACAGGAGTGCAGTCTGGGTCAGTCTTTCCACTTCATGGCAGACTTCTGGCATCGTATATTGAAGTGGTATACATGGGGTTTCCGTCCAGTCCTCGAAGACATCCAAGTCACACGAGAGGCACCTCCTGATCGGGCTTGGGCCAATCATCATGCTAGCCAAGCAGTACAATACCAGCCATCATCCCCATAGAAACCTGATCCGGTGTCGTTTCTTGGGTAATGATGTTAGCCTTCCATCCAACCGTTTTGCACAGTTCGAGAAAGTTGACCCCAATCCCAGAAATAGAAGGTCGTGCAGTATCCGCAAAGGGACACTTCTCTTTTCCCTCTAATACTACACATCGAACCTGATCATGGCAAAATATCTCTTTACATGAACCACCGGCCAGACCCTTGGCGTTGGCGTAACCACTCACCTGGGCCAAGTGCTCAATGTTTGAAGACAGCTCATGAATCACTCTGGCCACATCACGGCGATCTTCCCCCATGAGCATTGCGATGGGAACATCAATCTTGAACACAAGGGCATACTCGTACTTAGACAGAAGCGATCTGAATTCACTGGGTTTCATGGAATGAGGCGGGCAGCTTGGGGCCAAGCCATAACTGGGACACTGGGGAGCGGAACACATGTCAGCAAACCGATCCTCAACCACGATTGACCGGGATGGAATCACTCTTGCATCACTTGCCCCGAACTCAATGAGCTTCTCAGCGAATTCCTGTGGGGAAGGATGCATTAACTCCATTGGTATGTTGTGTGGTGTGGCTTTGGTGACTGTCCAACAATATCATCATACCATACCGGCGATTCTCCGAACCCTTCATGTATGCAAGCAAGAATTCTGGATACCTTTCTATTCTACTGGAAACCCTTCGTCTTTGGCACTCAACGATGTCCTTCCATTGACCCCTAAGACACGGACATAGGACGGGTGTCACATCGGAATGCCGTTTTCCCTCCCCTTCATGTAAATATAGGTTCATTCTGATAAGGTACGAAAGCCCTTTTTGTCGCATACTGATAGTGATCGAAATGATCGAGAACCTTAATAACCGATTCTTGCCGATAGCCCCACCATGGCTTCTATAAGCCTTGCAAGGGCTAGAATTGGGCTAGTCACCCATAGGCTAGGCAAGTCAAGGCTCGAATGACAGTAGGGCCTTAAACGAACCGTCAAGCTGAATGTGGCGCAAGCTCGCAACCGTGAAAGCGGCAAAGCGTGCCAACACTCAATAATTGAAGGTTGACCCCTTCGATGAAACAGTCACTTGGCTAGGTTATGACGGTCACACTAACTGAAGTTGTAGCACCTTCAGGATGCCGAATAGAATCGGAACTCTACTCTAATAGTCAATCAGTCGAAAACAAGTCGGTGAGGATTCGCCCAAGTAGGCTATTCCGACGGGGTAGACTGATTGATGCAATCCAGTTCCCCAAAGGCCAAAGAAGCACGAAATTCCAGGGCTTCATCGCAGGGGCTTCACCAACAATAAAATTGTGAGGTGAAAACTATGCAAACCCCGAACTATGTTAAAACCCTGCTTGAGCCCGCTACCCGGAAAACAGCCAGCCGCAAGGTATGGAGCATTGACCTTGAGGGTGTATGGCTGCCCTTCTTCACCGCCGCCAATGTCCAAGGCCAGACGGCAATCTCCAGAGATGTCCTCGGAGCACCCTTGCGCCTGGCCAAAGCCAAAGATGGCACCGTCAAGTTCTCCGCCACCGGACGCCCCATTATCCGGGTAGTCTCCGAACTCTCCGACCAGATCAGGATTGTGCGGGAAAACTTCACCGCCAGCCTGGTTACCTACGCCAGCACCGTGGCCAAAGACAATCCCGATGCTTACAAGTCCGAGGTCGAGGCGTGCCAACATGCTGGCCAGCCCATCATCGCTCAGGCAAACCTCGATATCGAAATGGCGATTGCCAGGGCCAACGAACAGATCAGAATGGCTCAGGCTATCGAAAAGGCGGCCAGCGATGCGGTGGAAAAAGACGACAAAACGATCCCAGACAAGGCTATGGCCGAGGCCGTGGCCTGATAACCCCTGAAGCCCCTGCGATGAAGCCCTGGAATTGAAAGGTGGTGAGCCCGTGACACTTCCCCAATGGGCTACCCCTGAAAGACAAGCCTATCTGGTCGATCTCTTCCGGGAATGCGGCGGGTTCTGTGTTTACGGACATAAGCCCTGCAAGAATCCCGACCACCACTTCCAGAACCATATTGAAGAGTTTATTAAAGGATGGAAGGAAGACGACAGAGCTGAAAGGGCCGACCTGCTACGCCTGGAACATGAGCTGATTCATCAGAACCCGGATACCAAAGGATGGGGACGCAGGTTCGATCCAGTGACCCGAGAACAGTTCCTGGATAGCAGACCTTCCTACTACCTCGAAGGAATCGGCATCAGCGGGTTGACTTTCAGGCGGATAGCCAAGATCAGAATTCCCAGTGCTTATACCCGCTTGTATGTGGAGTTGCCGAAAGGCAAACTAAGCCGCAACAAGAAGAGAAAGCTGAAGAGACAGCAAATACAAACCGAAACCGAGATGATCGACTGCCTCTGTCAGATGGCGGTCGATGACTACTGGCAGCATATATAAATAAACCTGACAAATACAGCAAGCCATAGAGAGCCCCTGCCCTATTGGGTGGGGGCTCTTTTGTTGTGTCTTGGGGGCTAGGTGAAATCGGAGCCTGCCAGACCATCTATTTTAGCCAAAGGAGGAGATATGCCAACAGAGACCCGTAAATTCCAAATGGGCAATCTCGTATGGACCCGGGGTGTCAATGACCGGATTGCTGAAGACATCGCATGCGCCAAGCTGGTTCTCGCCAGTGTGAAAAGACACGCCTCAGGCGACTGGGGGGATATCTGCCGGGAGG
>JAQTRE010000036.1 GCA_028711995.1 Dehalococcoidia bacterium
AAGTGCTCAAACCCTCAAAACCGAGGGCTTAACCTATGAGAATGTCACTTGAACGTCAAAACGTCGGTTTCAAAAACCGTGTCAACTTCTTTCAGGGTATTCTTAACCCCTATTCTTAAACGGCCTCATAGGTCAAAGCAGCCCGTGTGACTTCAACAGACCGGAAGGGTTGACCAGATGTTTCTTGAACCAGCTCTTGGGGCCTTGCAGGCCCATCGCCAATCCCATCAGCTCGGTGAAATAGAACACGGGGAGAGTATCCTTCCCCTGCCTGGAATCCAGATTCGCCTGGCACAGGGGGCAGGCAGTGACTATGGCTTCGGCCCCCGCCCCCTTGGCAACATTCATGAGCTCTCCTACCAGCTTTATCACTATATCCCTTCTGGTGAGTGCCAGGCTCCCGCCACAACAATCCACCTTCCCTGACCAGTCCACAGCATCAGCACCCAGGCTATCCATCAGAATATCCATCGATTGAGGGTTCTCCGGATCATCAAATGTGACAACCTTTGGAGGCCGAACCAGAAAACATCCGTAGTAGGAAGCCACTTTGAGACGGGATAACGGCTTTGTCACCTTTGTCTTAACTGTATCGATGCCCACCTTATTACACACGATATCCAGAAGGTGACTGATATCGGAGGTTGCCTCACATCTTGAACCGATAGATTCCGCCATCTGCGCCTTTAATTCGTCAGAGTTCATCATCGCATGGCGGGTATGCTTGAGCCTCAAAAAACAGGCGGGGCAGGCAACAGCGATATCCAGGCCCTCTTTTTCCGCTATAGCCAGATTTCGAGCAGCCAGGGCATGGGAAAGCATGTAATTGGTGGAATGTCCGGACGAAGCCCCGCAGCAACTCCAATCATGCATTTCCTTCAGTTCGATGCCAAGGCTTTGGCACACGGCCTGTGCTGAAAGGTCATATTCCCTTGCTGTTGATTCCAGGGAACATCCCGGATAATAAGCGTATTTCAAGCTAAACCCCTCTGGTCTTTTCAAAAATTGTTTTCATCTCTTTGGATGCTTTGATCTTGGAAGGAAACAGCTTCAACTTGCGCCTGGCGAACATTTTCATGCCCAGGCCGAGGTCTGAAAAGAAATCCTTAGTCCTCAACTTCAGGAGGAGCAGCATTCCCAATTCATACTGCTTTCCCAATTTTTCTACAGGATACAGAAATGTTTGATGGAAAGTGGGGATAACCTTTTCCTTGCCCTCCACCTTCTCCCGAAGCGCCATCTCTCTCAGGGTGTCCATGACCCCAAGTATATTCACCTCGTTCGGACATCGGGTAACGCAGGTCTCGCAACCGGCGCATATCCAGATCGTCGAACTCTCCAACAATTTCTGCTTCTGCCCCAGTTGGACCATTCTCATCACCTGGTTGGGACGATAATCCATAGCAAACGCCACGGGGCATCCCAAGCTACAGGTGAGACATTGATAGCAACGATCCAAATCGGATCTGCTTAGCTCCCTCACCTTCTGACTGAAGGCCGAGTCAGCCGTCTGGCTGCCAGGCTGATCAATAAACTCGATGGTGTTAATGCCCCACCTCCTCAAGCTCATTTGCCTTGAAAGTGGTCAAGGGCAGTTCCTCTTCCAGGCTCCGCCCAGGGACATAATCGAAGACTTTCTGCAGCCTGGATCCGACCAGGCGGAAGATATCAAATACCGGCACATCATTGGGGCAGGCCTCCTGGCACAGGCCGCACCCTACGCATGAGACGCCCATATGATTAAGCCTGGTCAAATGGAAAAAGAGGGTATCGGTCGGCATCCTTAAAGCCCCTCTCTTTGAAGCCCTTCCCAGATACTTATCGGCCTCCAGCTCAAAGGTCGGAGAATCGAAGAAACACTCCTTACAATAGCAAATGGGGCAAGCATCCCGGCAATTGTGGCAATTGATGCAGGGAGCGAAAACGGGGAGCAGTTTATCCAGTCCATGAGTCTGCTCAATGGTACGCGCAAAAACTTCATCTCTCCTTTTGATCCTTTGAGCAACCAACTTGTCGATCGCTTCCTGCCTCCCCTGAATGCTGCCAGCTTTTACTCCCAGCCCTTCCAATATTCTCTCCCCTTCTTTCGTGGCGGCATGAAGGAGGAATCCCTTGTTCAAATCCATACCGATCAAGCCAATAGTCAGGTCCGCATTGATTGGAACGGAATACTCGCAGATCTGGCAAGCCTCTCTGAGGAGAGGATCGTCTTTCCCTGACTTGGCGTTGTCCAAGAATCGCTGGGTGGGTGATGGGCCTTCCTTAGCAAATTTACCGTAGTCGCATACGGAGTAGGTGCCAAAGCAATCCATTCCTATCAAGACCAGATTCTCCAATGAGGCCTGCTTCAGTTTCACCAGTTCTATCAGCGCCCTGAGTTCGCAAGGTCTCAAGACGACGCCTATTTTCTTTGCACTTGAAGCCACCTTGGTCATCGCGGACACGATGCGCGCCGAGTTGATCGGCAACACCGGAGCCAGCGGGTTTATTGATTTAATTTTCTCAGGGCTGGTGATCAGGGTTTGCACCACGTTAGCACCTGAGGGAAGTTCATGGGGAATGAGCAACGCATCAACTAATCCCTTCTTCAGTAATTCACCGAATAGGTTATTGATACCCTCTATTAATTTACCCTCGCTGACTTCAATGATGGCGTCCGTTGCCATATTACACCTCTTCAGACTAATCTCCCCACACTCAGGGAGGGGTTCGTTGCTGCGAAAAATCCCTTCGGCTGCTCATTAAGTAGACCAGCACTCTTTCAATGGGCTGGGTCCTTTCTTCTTGATCTCAGCCGTGATCTCATTCATCGTCCTGGCAAACTTCGGCGCCTCGGAAGCGCCGATCCATCTGACCCAGACCCGATCATTCTCCAATCCCAGAGTGTCCAGGACAGTCTTCAGTGCGGTCATCCTTCTTCTTGCCTTATAGTTGCCTGATACGTAATGGCAATCACCCGGCTCACATCCGCCCAAGATGACCGCATCGGCTCCCTCCAGCAAGGCTCGGAGGATATAGACAGGGTCGACCATGCCGCTGCACATCACCCGGATGGGACGGATATTAGGGGGATATTCCAGCCTTGTAGTGCCGGCTAGGTCAGCCGCGGTAGACGTACACCAGTTGCAAAAGAAACCAACTATGCTAGGCTCAAACTCGCTATCCACTTCTCAACCTCCGCTCACGCGGCCACATCCGTCATGGACAAGGCCTGCTTTGAGGTAAATCCTCTCAGAGTTGTCGCCCCGCTGGGGCAGGCTGCAGCACAAGCCCCGCAACCCTGACACAAAGCCTCCCTCACTACCACCACGCGCTTTTCCACATCCTTGAACCTGGCTCCGTAAGGGCACACCTGGATGCAAATCTCGCATCCGGCGCATCGTCTTGCATTCACCGCGGAGACAATCCTCCCCGATTCAAGTTTTTCCCTTCTGAGCAAAGATACCGCTCTTTGGGCAGCGGCCTGCGCCTGGGCTATGGTTTCCCCTATGTTTCGCGGAGAGAGCGCCAGGCCACAGGCAAAGATACCTTCTCTGGCAAAATCCACCGGACGGAACTTGACCTCAGCCTCTTCAAAGAACCCATCTTGCGTCAGCTCTAAATCCAACATCCCCGCCAGACTCTTATTGTCCTCGGGAAGGATCGCCGGACTGAGTACGACCAGATCAGCCTTGAACGCCAACTGCCCTCCCAACACCGGATCCCGGACTTGAACTTTCAGGCCATTCCCTTCCTCTCTGACCTCCGGCTTTTCATCCGCTTCGTAGCGACTGAACAAGACTCCCTGCTCTCTGGCTCGGGTATAATATTCCTCTGAGAAACCGTAGCTCATCATCTCTCGATACAGAATCGAAATCTGCAGGCCCGGGTTCTTCTGCTTCAGATTCAAGGCATTTCTCAAAGCCTGACTGCAACAAATCCGGCTGCAGTAAGACCTGTCGGCATCCATTGACCCCACACATTGAATCATCACCACCGAGTTCAGGCGCTTGGGATCGAGATCGCCCGAGGCAAGTCTCTTCTCCAACTCACTTTGGGTAAAGACATTAGCGCTCTGCCCGTATGAATACTCGTTTGGCTGATATTCGTGGCCGCCGGTGGCTATAATAATCGCCCCCACCTCGACGGGTGAAAGCTCTGCATCTTTGTTTTTCAGTGTTACCGTAAACCCCCCAGCATAGCCGGTGATCCCGAGAACCTCGGTTTCCTTGTACAGGTGAAGCATGGGGTTGGACTCGGTTTTTCCCATCAGATCTTTCAGCAAGGCCTGCGGATCATTGCCTCCCAGAGTAGAGTAGATATGCTGCAGATTGCCCCCCAGCTCGCCTGACTTCTCCACCATGTGAACTTCAAAGCCCTGCTCAACGATGGATGCCGCCGAAACCAGCCCGGCAAGCCCGCCGCCGATAACCAAAGCTTTGTGGTTCACCGGACTCCCGACAAGAGGCATGGCCTGTTCCAGCCGTATCTTTTCTGAGGCCATCGCCAGCATGCTCTTTGCCTTTTCAGTAGCCAGAGGTTTGTTGCCTTTGTGGACCCAGCAAATGTCTTCCCGAAGATTCACAATTTGGACATAAGGGGTTTTTATCTCCCCTGTAGCCCCACGGAGCAGAGAACACCCGGCCAAAACCACCCGGTCGGCCTTATACTCCTCGATCTTTTGGTTCAACCCTTCCAGGGCTTCTTTTCGACAAAGATACGGCACTTCGTCGCAAGCGACTACGCTGGTCAGGTCCCGGCTTGAGGCAACGAGCTTATCGATATCAACTATCGAGCCAACTTCCTCCCCACAGCGACAAATGAAGATCGCCGTTCTGGGTTCCTCTTCTGAAGTATCCGCCGGATAGCTTTGGGAAACGGCAACCTCGCCTCGGCAGGAGGAAAGCAGTTTGGAGGCTTGGCAAGCTGCAGCACCGGCCCCGATCAGGCTATCCGCAATATCCTTTGGCCCGGAGGCGGAGCCGCAAACATATATTCCCTCTTTTGTAGTTGCCGTCGGAGAGAATTCGCTGGTCCGGCAAAAACCCCATTTGTTCGATTCGATACCGAGTACCCGGCTGAGCTCCCCGAATTGATTGGAGGGGGACTGCCCAATGGAGAGGACCACCATCTCGAATTGCCTCTTTTGCAGGCTTCCATCGTCCGCTTCCGACGTGAAATACAAGTCGCCGGTTCGGGGATCACCCTTAACCACGGGAATACGGCAACGGCTGAAGTTGACCCCATACTTCGACCTTGCCTCCAGATAATACCGATAGTACCCTTTGCCAAAAGTCCGCATATCCATGAAAAAGATATGCGCATCAAGCTGAGGATTTTTCTCCTTAGCCATCATGGCTTCCTTCAAAGCGTACATGCAACAGGCCGAAGAACAGTAATCGCGCTCCCTGCATCTTGAGCCCACGCATTGCAGGAAGGCGATCGATTGAGGAATCTTGCCATCGGAAGGACGAACCAGCTTCCCTTGTGACGGACCTGAGGCGCTCAGCAATCTCTCCAACTCGATACTGGTTACGACATTCGGATAACGCTTGTGCCCATACTGAGCCAGAGACGTTGTATCAAATTCCTCAAAGCCCGAGGATACAATAACAGCGCCCACCTTCAACTCTCTGACTTTATCCTCTTTGGAAAGGTTTATAGCGTCAACCGGGCATTTTTTAACGCAGGCTTCGCACCGGCTGCAGTTATCCCAATCAATGACATAATTGTTGGACCCGAGCAATGGACGGCGAACATAAATAGCCTTTCGCTTCCCCAACCCTTCATTGAACTCATCAGCGACCTCTACAGGGCAGACCTGGGTGCAAAGCCCGCAGCCAATGCACAAGTCCTTTCTCACTCCTGATGGCTTATTCCTCAGGGAGACTGAGAAATCACCTGCTGTCCCTTCCACCTTCATCACTTCAGTCAGAGGCAGGAGTTCAATATTGGGATGGATCAAACCCTTCCTAAGGCAGTATTGGGAAGAGAAGTCCCGGCCAAAGGTAGGCAGCACCTTGCACATGCCACAGTGGTTATCGGGGAACCACTTATCCAACTGCACCAGGGTTCCTCCGATATCGGGGCTTCGATCACAAAGATAAACCTTGAAACCCGATTCCGCCAGATCCAGAGAGGCTTTTAGCCCTCCTATTCCGGCGCCGATGACCAATATCTTTCCTTCCATCTTACCTATGTCCTGCCGTGGCACTCTATATCGTTTCTGCGATACCTCAAACCAAAACGGATATCACTTCCATCATTTGCTTCTTGGAGGAATTCCTCGTTTGATTTGCCCCTGACGGGCAGGTGGCGCTGCAAGCGCCACAACCCCTGCAGAGCAATTCATTGACCGTCATTATCCTTCGCCGCTTGTTGAATACCAGGGCACCGTATTCGCATACGCTCTCACACATCCTGCAACCGGCGCATACTTCTTCATCAATGCTGGCGGTAAGGGGGTCCCTCTTGACGGTTCCGACGATAAGAGGGATAGCTGCCTTGCAAGCAGCGGCATGTGCTTGAGTGACGGCATCGGTTATATCCTTTGGCCCCTGGCAGCATCCGGCCAGGTAAATGCCATCCGTATTTGTCTCTACCGGTCCCAACTTGGGATGAGCTTCCAGGAAGAATCCGTCGCTGCTCTGAGCAATCCGTAACATATTCGTCAGGTTCCGGACATCCGCTTTCGGCACCATACCGACAGCCAATACTACCATGTCAGCCTCTTCCTCGAACATCTCTCCCATCAGAGTGTCTTCCGCTCTTACCGCCACCTTATCGCCCTTCTTGTATATTTCCGAGACACTGCCCTTGCGGTAAATTACCCCTTCCTTCTGAACGTCTTCATAGAATTCCTCATAGCCTTTGCCGAAGGCCCGGATATCGATGTAACATACGGTGACCTTCGCGTCAGGAAATCTGGACTTGATATAATGAGCCTGCTTTGCGGTATACATACAGCAGACCCGAGAACAATATCTATTACCCACAACCTTATCCCTGGAGCCGAAACATTGAATGAACACCACGTTACGGGGTTCCTTGCCGTTGATCTGAATTTTACCCTGTGTGGGCCCGGATGGTGAGGCAAGCCTTTCCAGTTCCAGGCTGGTGATGACGTTCGGATAGCGGCCATATCCGTACTCCGGCTTCAATCTTGGATCGAAGGTGCCAAATCCGGTGGCCAGGATAATCGCGCCCACCTCAAACTCAACGGTTTCTGCCTTCTGCTCACATCCGTCTCCTGCACTTACAGGCTCCTTATTGACTTTAGCCTTGAAATTACCGATGTACCCTTCCACACTCGTCAGCTCCGACGAGGTGAAAACCTCTACATTGGGAAGCTCGCTCAGGGCAGCTATCTTTGGGGCCAACATGGTGCTGGTAGACTCGAGCGTAACAAAGGTTTTATCCAATTCGGCTACATGTCCCCCAAGAGAGGGTTGCCGTTCGATAAGATAGACTTTGAATCCGGCGGTCCCCAAATCCAATGCAGCCTGAATACCCGCAATACCCCCGCCAACTACCAACGCCGCAGGGGTTACTCCGACCTCCTTTGCCTCCAGAGGCCGCAATAAGGACGCCTGCGCTACTGCTGCAGCCACCAACCGTTCTGCTTTCAGGGTGGTCGTTTCCACATTGGGATGCACCTGAGAGCATTGTTCCCTTATATTGGCTCGAGAGAGAAGATAGGGATTGAGCCCTCCTTTTTGAACATTGAGCCGGAAAGCGTTGGTATGCATGTTTGGCGTGCAGGCGGCGATCAGCACTCTATCAAGCCCCTGCTCTTTGATGTCCTTGACGATCATTTCCTGCCCCGGGTCGGAACACATATACATATAGTGCTTGCCTACGACAACGCCAGGCAGAGTTCGAGCAAATTCGGCAACCTCCTCGACATTCACCGTGCCGGCAATATTCGTCCCACAATGGCAGATATATACGCCCATTTTCATGATGCGCCGTTTCCTCTTGTCATTCTTGAAAGCAGGGCGCAGACCATTCCAGCCGCACCGCTTGCCTGAGTTACGGAGTCAGGTATGTCCTTTGGGCCCTGGCAACACCCGGCCATAAAGATTCCGGCCGTCTTGGTCTCCACCGGCCCCAGCTTGGCATGAACTTCCTGGAAAAACCCATCATCGCTCTGAGAAATCTGCAACATGCCGGTCATATTCAGGACGTCCGGCTGCGGCACCATACCGACGGCCAATACCACCAGGTCGGCCTCTTCCTCAAACATCTCTCCCAGCAAGCCGTCTTCCGCCCTCACGATCAGTTTGTCGCCCTTCTTGTAGACCTCCGAGACGCTACTCTTGCGGTAAATCACCTCTTCCTTCTGGACATTTTCATAGAATTCCTCATAGCCCTTGCCGAAGGCTCTGATATCGATATAACATACGGTGACCTTCGCGTCATGGATCCTATACTTTATATAATGAGCCTGCTTTGCAGTGTACATGCAGCAGACCCGAGAGCAGTATCTATTGCCCACCACCTTATCGCGGGAGCCGAAACACTGAATGAACACCACATTGTGAGGCTCTTTGCCGTTGATCAGGACTTTGCCCTTGGTGGGCCCGGATGGAGAGCAGAGCCTTTCCAGTTCCAGACTGGTGATGACGTTCGGATAACGGCCATATCCGAATTCCGGCTTGAGCCGCGCATCAAAGGTATCAAATCCAGTGGCCAGGATGATGGCACCCACCTCTATCTCAACGGTTTCTTCCTTCTGGGCAAAATCTACGGCGCCAGCCAGGCAGTATCTCTCGCAAGACCGGCATTCGATGCATCCTTCTATTTGTCCCGCGAGACACCGTGAAGCTTCTTGAATTGCTGCATCCGTAGCATAACCCGGGGAAACCTCACGGAAACTCTTAACCCTCTCCTCTGCAGGCTCCTCATTTATGTTCAGGCGCTTACGCAAAGGAAAGCGTTTCTTTGAACTTTCGATCTCCTCTTGGGAGAATTTGCCCGGTTGTTTTCTCGTTTCTTCGGGTTTGAGAGGCTCCTTTTGAAGATAGCGATCGATGGAGCGAGCTGCTTTCTTGCCTGCCGCTATGGCGTCAATCACATAAGCCGGCCCGGTGACCACATCTCCCCCTGCGAATATTCCCTCGACATTGGTTGCTCCAGTTCCAGGGTCAACCTCTATCGTGCCACGCTTGGAGAGCGAGATTCCAAGTTCCTTGAGGAACTCAACTTCTAGAGCCTGCCCAAGTGCCGTAATCACTGTGTCTACTGCGATGGTGAACTCTGAGCCCTGGATCGGAATAGGGCGAGGTCGGCCTCCCGCATCCGGTTCCCCAAGCTTCATCCTGATGCATTCTATCTTGGCGAGTTTTCCATTCTCCGATATGAAACGCGTCGGATTAGCCAGAATCTCTATTGCGATTCCTTCTTCTTCCGCCGCTTTCACTTCCTCTTCTGCAGCCGGCATCTCAGCGCGAGAACGACGATACACTATTTTGACATTCTCTGCACCGGAGCGTCTGGCTGTCCTGGCACAGTCAAGAGCCGTATTGCCTCCACCGATCACCGCTACCCTCTTCCGCACATTCACCTTCTCCCCAAGGTTCATCTCCCTTAAAAACTTGATCCCCTCCATGACGCCAGGCTGATCTTCCCCTGCCACTCCAAGCGTCATTCCACCCTGCGCTCCTGTACCAACGAAGACGGCGTCATGTTCCTTTCTGAGTTGTTCTAAGCTGATATCTTTGCCTACCTTAACCCCAGTCCTTATTTCCACACCCAGCTTGGTGATGTAGCCTATCTCCTGGCGCAAAGTCTCTTTAGAAAGACGGTATTCAGGGATTCCATAGCGAAGCATTCCTCCCGGCTCGGGGAGAGACTCGAAAATGGTGACCCCATGCCCTTTTAGGGCCAGATCGTTTGCAGCAGCAAGACCTGCGGGACCTCCGCCGATGACAGCAACCTTTTCCCCCGTCTTCTTAATATTGGGGGCCTCTAATTTCTCGATATTTACCCGGTCAGTGGCCGCCCTCTTGAGCTCTCGGATAGCCATAGGTTCGTCAAGCTGCCCGCGATTACAGACTTTTTCACAGGGAGCGTAGCATATTCGCCCGCAAACAGCAGGGAGAGGATTGGTATCCCGTATCGTCTTGTAGGCGTCTTCGAATCTACCCTCCGCAATCTGTTTGATATAGCCCAGCACATTGGTATGAACGGGACAAGCATCCTGGCACGCTGCTTTACAGGGGCGCTCTTCTCTCTTATCGATAAGGTACTTGTTGGGAACCGCTTGCGGGAACTGGACATAAGTAGCCTTTCTCGTGCTCAGTCCCCGATCAAATCGATTGGTCATCACCACCGGACATCCCGCCGAGCAGGTGCCACAACCGGTACACTTCTTCCAATCAACATACCTGGGTTTTCTTCTGATCTGAACCTTGAAATTACCTTGACTACCCGTAACTTTCGTCACTTCGGAATACGTCATCAATTCTATGTTCGGGTGATTACCTACATCTACCAGCTTGGGGGTCCCCACGCAGGCGGCACAATCCAAAGTGGGGAATACTTTATCGAATTGCGACATATGCCCTCCGATGGAGGGCTCTCTTTCGACCAGATAAACTTTAAATCCGGCGTTAGCGATATCCAATGCCGCCTGCATTCCCGCGATACCCCCGCCCACTACCAACGCTGCTGGCACGTTCTTATTCCCGTTGTTCATAGTAGGAACCTTTTCTTTATCTTAGCAGAGGGCTGGAGTAGTCTGACTCAACCCCCGATCTCGGTCGATGGCAGACCCTTAACCCCCACTCGTTGCGGGAGTTTCCCTCACCCCCTCAATCCCCCTCTCCCGTTTACGGGAGAGGGGGAGGAAAACATCACTTAGGGGACACCCCTAAAACCCCGGCAGAGGGAAGACCCTCTGCACGCCCTGACAAGCGATTGATGGTTAACCGCTGATAACTGGTTACTGAATTCCGCCCCAGCCTTCCGGCAGGAGGAATCCTTACTCTTCTTCAGAAGCTCGTTTGAGTCCATGTCCATTCAAATAGCCATTGACACCAATTCGAGAATATCCATCACCTGGATTTTGCCGTCTCCCGCGGTCTTAGCGGAATCTTCCAGCGTCAATACGCAGAACGGGCACGCGGTAGCCAATATCTCAGCGCCCACCTCCAGTGCGTCTTTGACCCTGATTTGCGCCAGGCGCTCCCCCGACTCTTCTGATGCCTCTATCCACATTCTGCCTCCTCCACCCTCGCAGCATAAGCTCTTTTCCCGCGATCGATCGAGTTCGACAAAAGTCACTCCCGGAATGGATTGGATTATTTTTCGGGGCTCATCAAAAATCCCGTTTTGCTTGCCCAGGAAACAGGGATCGTGATAAGTGATCGTCTTTTTGACTTCTTTGGACAAAGGAAGCTGTCCCTTATCGATCAGTTCTGCCAGAACCTGGGTATAATGCTTTACCTGGAATTCGCCCTTGGGATACTCGTTTTTCAACGCATTGAAGCAGTGAGGCGAGATGGTGACGATCTCCTTGGCGCCGACTTTCTGGAAGAGCTTCATATTCTTTTCCACCAGCTCTTCAAAAAGGCCTTCCTCTCCCAGCCTTCTCATCTCGTTTCCGCAGCAGCTTTCCTCATTTCCCAACATGGCGAAGCTGACCCCTGCGTGGTTGAAGGTTTTCACCAGAACCCTGGCCACTTCCTGTATCCTGGGATCATAGGCAGCGGCACAGCAAACAAAGAACACAACATCTGCTTTAACTTGCTGATTACTATTGGCAGGCTGCAAACTCGTCGCCCATTCCGATCTTTTGTTTCGGGGCTTTCCCCATGGATTCCCGTGCTTGAATACTCCCTCCATCGCATCCATAGCTGTGGTCGGGACGCGTCCCTCTTCAACGAGGATACTTCGCATACCAATAATTACCTCGGAGGGTTTGAGCCCCCTGGGACAGCGGATGGAACAGGTAGAGCAAGTGGTGCAATCCCAAATCTCTTTCTTATCGAAAATGGTCTCAGCGCTATCACGTATGATGGCCTCACGAACCATTCTCCTGATGTTAAGAGCACTTCTCGAAGTGACAGGGCACCCGCTGGTGCATCGGCCACATTGATAGCAGCCCAACAGGTCGTACTTTTGAGCAAAACTGGTTTCACCGATGTTCATCGGTTTGTCTCCTTATTATCCGCCCTTTAATGCCAGCATTCGATCTTTCAGCAATGGTACCACTTTGAACAAATCATCCACAATGCCATAATCGGCCACTCCGAAAATGGGGGCTCTGGGGTCTTTGTTGATGGCGATCAAGGTGCCAGCCCCCCTTATCCCGGCGAGATGCTGGAAGGCCCCGCTTATGCCAATAGCCACATAGAGTTTTGGGGCAACTGTAGTCCCAGAGGTTCCCACCTGCCGATATTTGGGAAGCCATTTCTTGTCCACCACAGGCCGGGAGCAAGCCAGAGTGCCTCCCATGGCTTTGGCAAGCTCCTCCACCATTGGGATGTTCGCCGGATCTTTGATCCCATAGCCTACAGATACGATAATATCTGCCTGAGTTAAGTCTACATCGCCCTTGGCGGCCTCTACGTATTCGATGAACTTCTTGTACTTGGCGTCCTCTTTCAGCGGGGATTCCACTATTTCCACTTCCCCACCCTTGAGTCCCGACTCGGTTGCCGGGCAAGATCCGGGTCGAATCGTAGCCATGCAAGCCTGTGGTTGGGAAAAGGAGGTCTGGACATTTACCTTGCCGCCATACATCTGCCGTAAAGCAACAAACCTATCCCCGCTGAATTGCAGATCGATGCAGTCGGTGGAAAGAGATAGACCCTTTTCAGCAGCCAGGCTGGGGGCCAGATCCAGGCCGAATCCGGTATGTCCGATCATGGTCAGCATCGGCTTCCTTGAGTCGATCAAAGCCGATAGGACATTCTGGTATAATTCGCTGTTGAAATTGGCTAACCTCTGGTCTTCTACCATCAACACGCGGTCAGCCCTTTGGGCCAGATCACCGGCAAGAGACTTGACCTGATGGCCCAAAAGTATGGCGGTTAGCTGGGCGCCTGACTTGGAGGCTAACTCCCTCCCTTTGGTCAGCATCTCCCACGTGATGTCTCGAATTGTTCCGCTTCTATGTTCTGCCAGGACAAATATCTGCGACATCTAAGCCACCCCCCCTTTCTCTTTCAATATCTGCGAAAGCTTCTCCACCACCTCAGCCGTACTCCCTTTCAGAATCTCCGCCTGCTTCGAGGAGACGGGCACAAACATCTTCTCTATTCGTGTTCGGGAGCCACGCTCTCCGACTTCGTTCTCAGCCAGGCCGATCTCCTTGAGATCCAATACTTTCGTCTCTTTCTTCGCCGCCTTCCTGATAGCCATGATGCTGACATATCTGGGCTCATTCATCCCTGTTTGAACGGAGAAAACGGCCGGAAGTTTCACCTCATCCACTTCTTCAAGCCCGCTTTCCAACTCCCGGTGCACTTTAGCCACAGACCCTGTGATTTCGATCTGCGTCACCACGGCAGCATGAGGTACCTTCAAGAGCTCGGCCAACGTGGGTCCCACCTGGGCCAGGCCGTCGTCATCGGCCTGCACTCCGGTGAGCACCAGGTCGAAGGGGAGTTTCCGAACCACCTGAGACAAAACTCTCGCGACAGCGTAACTATCCGATCCAGCAAAAGCCGGATCGGTAATCCTGATGGCAGCATCAGCTCCGCCGGCAAGGCCTTTGATCAAAGTGTCTTCCACGTCGTTAGGACCCATAGATATCACGGTGACCGATCCTCCGAACTTTTCCTTCAAGAGGACGGCTTCCTCCAAAGCGTAACGATCCCACTCATTGATGTCATGCACCATGTTTTCCGTATTGATTCCCTTGCCATCCTTGGCGATGGTCACATCAGCCTCTTTGGTGTCCGGAACGCGCTTAACGCAAACTACAATATTCATCTCTTCTACTCCTTGCAGCGTCTATTCAGGCAGGAGACAAGACGGGCGCCGCCTTTTCATTAAGACCCAACTCAGTAGCCACTACCTCTCTGTGAAAATCAGGGCTGCCAAACAGGAGCGCCGACTGGCGAGCCCGGCGATAATACAATCCCATGTCATCATCCCAACTGGTGCCCAAAGCGCCTTTGATGCGAATTCCCATGCGCGTGCCCTTGCGATACATGTCACTGACCCACGTCTTGGCTGCGGCTATCTCCTTCGTACATGGCTGGTTCTGATTGACCAGCCATCCGGCGTAATAAGCATAGCTCCTACCTAACGATAGGTCCAACCACATATCCACCAGATAGTGCTGAATGCTCTGGTAACTTCCGATGTGATGGTCAAACTGCATCCGCTGTTTGGCGTGCGTCACTGCAGCTTCCAGCACCCATCCTGACCCACCGATCATCTCAGCACACTTGGCCAGAGCTGCCTGCTCAATGAGGCGGCTGACCACTGGCCACCCCTGGTCTATCGGGCCCAGCAGATTCTTCAGCGGCACCTTTACATTCTCGAAAATGAGCTCGTTTTGCTTGTCATTGGCGATGCTTTGAAGAGGAGTGATCTTGATTCCCTTGCTTTTGGCATCTACCAGAAACAGGCTGATGCCTTCTCCCAAGGATGAAGCTGCTCCTGTTCTGGCGACGCAAATAAGATAATCAGCAATATGCGCATCGTGGACAAAAAGCTTGGTGCCGTTTAATACATAGCCATCTTTCTCGGCCACCGCCTGAGTCTGGATTCCCTCTGCCTCATAGGTGGCGCTGGGTTCAGTCAAGGCCAGCGCCAGAAGGAGCTCTCCGCTGGCTACCCGGGGCAGAATTTCCTTCTTTTGCGCCTGATCGCCAGCAGCGCAGATTGCCAATGTGCATAGTGTTGTGGAGAAGAAAGGTCCCGGGAAGCAAGCTCTCCCCATCTCCTCCATCAGAACCATGAACTCCGTGAAGCTACCCTCCATGCCGTCGTATTCCTCAGGTATCAGCAACGCCATGTAGCCGAGCTCCGCCATCTTGGCCCAAATATCAGGGCTGTAATCCCTGGGGTCTTCTTCCATCTCTCGAACCATATCTCTGGAGAATTCCTTCTGCAGGAATTCCCGGGCCGAGTCTTTCAGCAGTTTCTCGTTTTTGTTCAGGTCAAAGTCCATAAGAGTATCTCCTTCAGAGTGAGATGTTGCTTTACCCTACGATTTGGGAAGTTTCAGCCCTCGCTGGGCAATAACATTCTTCAATATCTCCTCGGTGCCCCCGGCAAAGGTCAAGCCCAGATTGGCCTGGCAATTGTGCTGGCACTTCCCTTGAAGCTTGGTCCACTTTGAACCGTGTTTGAGGGTTCCAAAGAGGCCGAGGATTTCCAATGCCATGTTGTAGAAACGAACCGCCATATCGGCGATATAATACTTGGATGCCGAGACCTCGGATTCAATGGGGCGTTTGGCCGTTTGCAGCCAGGCGACGTAATAGCTATACTGCCGGGTTATTTCCAGCTCAATGGTTGCCTGGGCTATCCGGTTCCTCACAACGGGATCATCGGCCAGGCGTTTCCCATTAGGTCCGGGTTCTTTGCACAATTCCACCAGCGTTTCCAGATCATGCCGGCAATTACTGATCTCTGAAATAAAGCTGCGCTCAGAGCCGGCGATCCCCATGCTGGCGCGCCATCCGTTATTCACACCTCCTACGATGTTTGCCTTGGGTACCCGTAGATTGTCAAAGGTCACCTCATTGTAATGATGGGTCTTGTCCATGTATAGCAAGGGCGTTACCGAAATGCCCGGCTGGCTCATCTCTGTGAGGAAGTACGTCATCCCCAGATGCTTGGGGGCATTGGGATCGGTCCGGGCCAGAATAAAGATATGGCTGGCTCGATGGGCGCCGGTGGTCCATATCTTCCGGCCGTTGATGACGTAATCGTCCCCATCCTCAACCGCGGAGGTGATCAGAGATGCCAGGTCTGATCCGGCATTGGGCTCGCTCCACCCCTGGCACCAGGTAGTCGTGCCGCTCGCAATGAGCGGAAGCCACTTCTCCTTGATCTCGTCGCTGCCGCATTCGAGAATATTGGGGGCTACAAAGTAAGGACCCTGATCAACCCCGGGCACTGCATGATAAGCCCTGACTTCGGCAAAGATGAGCTGATCGATGGGGCTGAGCTCGCGTCCGCCATATTTCTTGGGCCAGCCCAGAGACAACCACCCCCTCTCCCCCAGTTTCCGTGACACGGAACAATGATAGGCCCAACAATCGTCTGTTGTGTGCATATCGAAGATGCCGCTCCACCCCTCGGGTGCATTTTTCTCTTCCGCGGCAAAGAACGCTTCGTACTCTTGCCTTGCTGCTTCCTGTTCGGGTGTGAATGCAAAATCCACGATCCATCTCCTATTGTTGTTTTGTACCTCTGATCGGCAGTATTTCAGGCCAGGCTAATCAGAGGATCTCTTCGGCAAATACCCCTTGGCTATGGCTTCTTCCTCCATGACAATCATGGCGGAATAGGGATCGGTCTCCCCTCTTTCGATCTCATCGAGGAGAGACTTCAATCGGGCACTGTTCCTGGTGAAGACCGAAAGGCGCTTCCTGAGATTCTGGTCAATGGCCTGGAAGAACTCTTCTCTCCTTTGCTGTTGCCGCTTTCGCAAGAGGTCTCCGCTGGACTGCAGAAACTCCCGGTGCTTCTCCGCTTCTCCATAGAGCTCTGCAATACCCACGTTGTTGGCTGCCTGAGCAGACAGAACAGGCGGCTGCCACTTTCCCTTGTGGGCGTTGAGGTACAACATGGATTGCATCCCGTCCATCAGTTGATCGGCACCGGGACGATCCGCCTTGTTGATCACAAAGACGTCGGCGATTTCCATCAGCCCGGCCTTCATCATCTGGATGGTGTCTCCGGCTTCAGGGACCAGCGCTACAATGGTGGTATCCACTGCATTCATGATGTCAAGTTCAGTCTGACCTACTCCCACGGTCTCCACGAGGATGATATCTTTGCCGAAGGCATCCATGAGCTTCATCACATTCCGAGTGGTGCCGGGGAGCCCTCCAAGGCTACCCCGGCTGGCCATGCTTCGAATGAATACCCCCGAGTCCAGATAATGCTGCTGCATCCTGATCCGGTCTCCAAGAACTGCCCCTCCGCTGAACGGGCTGGTTGGATCCACCGCCAGTATTCCCACTGTGAGGCCCTTGCTTCGGATCACTCCGGTGAGTTTGTCAACCAAAGTGCTTTTGCCCGCACCGGGAGGGCCGGTAACACCGATAGAGTAGGCTTTACCCAGGTGCGGATGAATGCCCCTCATAATCCTGGGAACATCCGGCGATTCGTTCTCCACCTGGCTGATGAGGCGAGATAAGGATCTCTGCTCTCCTTTTAGCATCCGTTCTATCAGCTGTTCTATCGTCAGTTCCATCTCATCATCCTTTCGCTCTGAACATGATCAGAGACTCGCGTACCCGGCATGTCCAATAAATCTGCGCTCATTTTCAACGATAACTTTACCGGTGGAAAACATGGCGAACATTGGACCAACAGGTCCTCAAGACGAAGCGCATCACGTCTGTCCGGCTACGGGTGCCGCCTCCTTATAGCTCAACGTCTGAAGATATCGCTGCCATATCCCCCAATCCTCCTTCGTCTCACTTCCCAGTGATTGGGCCGAATGGCTTTTCCAAACGATTCTTCCCAGGATTTCTCCCCGGTTCTCACCGTTCCATTGTTCTCCACCCGGATGGATTCCGCTGGCAGTGACGGGTTCCAGCCAGTCCAGATCAAAACCCATCCCCGCCGCTTCGGCTGGCGTGCGGCCTCCCAATGATTGGCATGGCATGAAAAAGTTGTAGCGCACCTGCCAGCCATCAACCAGCAATCGGATGGTCTCCGGTTTTCTTAATCTCCTCAATAACCTGTCCCTGCTTTGTAATACCAATCGAAAGTTCTCTACCGGCGTACTTGTGCGCCCGTCCATGAATGATCCGATACCCATCGGGTTTCCCCACGCTGGCGATGGAGGATAATCGCCACAAGTCAACGGATCATCCAGCATCAAAACGCTCGGCTGCTTCTGACACCTAACGATAGCTCGCGCATACATATCCAGCGCATCCTGAGGGATATTGCATTCGGATACGTGAGTTGCGAGCAATACACTCGTCTTGGTATCCAATATATCCAGAAACACCATCTCTTTCATACCGATGCTCACTGCTCTTTCACAAAGAGCCCAATTATCACCCACGATGGGCTTGAACTGTGCCGACCTGTCTACCGCCATCCTGGAGAAGCGGATCACCCATTCGTATAAGGTGGACTCAGCTATCCAGTAGTTGTGATGTTCGCTCAGGTATTTCCGGACCTCCCGGAGTGATTTCCCCTCATAGTACATGCCCATGGCTAAAGATACGATCTCAACCGGGGCGATCATCCCCGGGGCCGATTCCGGATGGGTAAACTTCCGGCGGCAGTCTTTGCACCACCAGCGCTGCACCCCTCGGAACCGGCCGTATCTCACCACACCCTGAGCACCACAATACTTGCACTTCATCGCTACCCCTTAAACTCCATAGTCATACCTTTTGGAAAAGCAAATCCGTAATGTTTCTTCTTGATCTGTATCCGATTCTGCTGTATTACAATACCCGTCATTTAAGGCCGTCTGACTTGAGAGTTCATCTCATCTGGCATTCTCCGCTCTGGCCGAAACAGGGTGCTGATAAGGTCTGACTCACCCCCCTATCCCCCACTCGTTGGGGGAACTTTTGCATCTGGGGGACACCCCCAAACCCCCGGAAGGAGGAATCCTTCACCTCTTTTTCAATAGTCTGCGAAAGGTTAGTAATAAAACAGAGCCCCGTCCACCATATCCGGACGACCCGGCCCGTATTGATCCCCACGAGCTTTCATGAGCATCTGCTGGACCTCTCCGGAGGTAACATAGGCTTTGGCGGCATCGATGACGTGCGGCATCATGTTTTCCCCGGACTTGAATACCTCGTACAGGATCTTCTTGTGTTTTTCCACCTGGGCCTTATCCCGTTCCCGGCGCACCTTGTTCAGGCGAGCTATTTGACGCTCGCGGATGGTGGGGTCGTATTTCCTGACCTCCGGAACGTATTTGGCCAGCGGCTCATTTTCATCCATCACAAACTCGTTCACGCCGACAATGATTCGCTCCTTGTTGTCGATTTCACGTTGATACCTGACGGCGGAAGCCATCATCTGCTGGTAGAACCACTCAGCGCCCGGACGCTTGATAACACCGCCCAGTTCTTCAAGCTTGTCGATGATCTTCTGAGCCTCTTCCTCCATTTTGTTGGTCAGCCATTCCACATAATACGAGCCGCCCAGGGGGTCGACGACCCGGGTTATCCCCGTCTCATTCTCGATGATCTGGGCTGTCCGGATTGAAATGGTCTGAGCGAACTCCGAAGGTGTGGCCACCGCTTCATCGAAGGTCTGGATGGATAACGACTGTGTTCCACCCAGGATCGCCCCCAGGCCACAGAAAGCTCCCCTGACGATATTGTTGAAAGGCTGTTGCGCCTGCATGTACGGCCCCAGTGTTTGAACGCCTACCCGCACTCTCCATGACCTGGGGTCTTTGGCGCCGAATTTGTCCTTCATCACTCTGGCCCACATCCTCCGCATCGCCCTGAATTTACACGCTTCTTCGAATATGTCGGGGCCGGAATTCATATAGAATTGTGCTCTGGGAGCGATACGGTCTACGTCCAAGCCCCGCTTCATGATTTCTCTGATCCCTTCCATTCCCGCAGAGATCCCGAACGCGATCTCCTGAACGGCGGTCAATCCCCCATCCCGGACGTTGCGAGTATCGACACAAAAGGTATTGAAGTTCTGCATCTCCCTGGCGGTGAACTCGGCCATATCGATGTACGGGTTCCCCTTGTTTTCCGGATGTTGCAGCAGCCTGACTTTCCCCTGTGTGCTGCCCCGGAGCGTCTTCCTGCTGTAACCCATGTTCTCAGCTGCAGCGATCAAATAGGCCAGGGCCTGAAACTGATCCATGGGCAAATGAATGTTCACCTTATCCAGGTCAATCCCGTCAAACGCTGTTTCCCAGTCGGCCACGGTGTCTGTCTTGACGACACCCTGCCCCCCTCCGTATCCCAGAAGTATCTCGTCATCCGTATCCCAGTTCACCATGGTGCCCCCGGCAGAGCCTGAGATGGTGCAGGTCAACGCGGTCCCCCCCTGGGATATCAGATACTTCCACAGTTTGTTGGTTTCCTCAACGGTGCCCCATCCGGCCACCTGTCGCTTGTTCCAGGTCCTCCCGCGAAAACCATTGGGGAACAGCCCACGGGTATAGGGATACTCACCCGGAAAGCCGATATCTCTCACATAGTCTGTCCCTTCGGTATCGATCGGCGAATAGACACGGTCAACCGGTATCCAGGAGTCCGTACAGTATTCCGACTTCTCCTCGGGAGTCTTTTTCAATGTTTCGGCTACAAGCTCGTCATATTGCTTTCTCGCGATTTGGATCTCTTTGAGTTCCCGTTTGTTCATTGATTTTCACCCTCCTTATGTACCTGCTCTTCCCCGAAAAATGCCCGCCATGGTTTGAATCAGATCACTTCCTGCAGCACATATGATCTTTCATGCAACTGACCATGGAAGCTGCCGTGCTACCGGGGCCAAACACATCAACAACCCCCATTGCCTTCAATCGCGGCTTATTTTCAGCTGGAATTACTCCCCCAACGATGATCGGAATATCGGCATCTTTGTCTTTCAATATCTGGAGCAGCTGCTCTACCAGAACAGGACCATCTCCGGCCATGATGCGGTAGCCAATGAAATCCGCATCCTCTTGAATGGCAGTATCCGCGATTTGCTCAGCGAAGAGGGCGCCCCCCAGGATCACTTCGATCCCCTCATCTCTAAGCCTGGTGGCTACGACATTGTAACCACTCACATGACCGTCAAAGGGATTCCTAACCAGCAGAAGTCGTATTCTTCTATCTTTCTCCATTTGCTCTCCTCCTTACTTAACTTATCGTGGATGTGTGATGTGTCTTGGTGTGACCACTAAGATAGCATTCTGAACGAGTACTTATGTATCTGTACCACCTGGACAACTTCGTAGCAGATGATCTCTGGAAGTTCGGCGAGTATATTGTCCAGGAAAACATGCAGCCCGCGGATGTCTTTGGCTATCGCCCACATGCAGATCTGAAAATTCCCGGAGATGATGCTCACATGCATGATAGTCTGCTCAAGGGCTAGGGAGTTTGCTACCCCAACAAGCCTGTCGTATTTGACCTTGAGGAAAACCAGTGCTCGAACCCTGTATCCCAAAGCAGCCGCGTCAACGACGCTAACAAACTTGACGATCCCATTGTTCAGGAGTTTCGCCATTCTCCTGTTCACGGCAAATCTGTCACTGCCGACTCTTTCTGCCAGTTCCGTCATGGTTTGCCTGGGCATTATCTCCATCTCTCTAATAAGCAACAGGTCGAATTCATCCAGAGCATCCCGCTTGGCACGCTTGTTGGGAATACCGGTTTCGTGTGTAAAGTATCGCCACGAGTTTTTCACCACATTGAGGAAAAAGACCGTCTCGATATCGATCACCTGGCTCAATTTCCCCAGCGCTTCCGGGAGAAGTTGCATCAGTTCCTTGATATCTCGAACCAGAACCCATGCCATCACATCATAACGGCCTGTGGTCAATTGAATGTATTTGATGGCTGGATAGGGCGCAAGCTGATCGGCAATGGCACGCGATTTCCCCGAGGGAACCTTTATCCCAACCAGACAGAAAACCTCATACCCAACACAAAACGGGTCACTGATAGTGGCAAATGTGATAATGCGGCCGTCCAAGAGCCTCTGAAGTCTTCTGTGAACGGTTGTTTTGCTGATGCCCATTTTGGTAGCGATACTCTCATATCCCTGCCTGGCATCGGATTCCAGTTCCTTGAGCAATATCATGTCCAGATCATCAAGTTCCATCTTCTCTCCTCAAGAACCATTCGTGATGCTGGTTCCCTCAGGCATCCCCGCTGCTATCTGTCCACAAGAAGGTTTCCAGAACCCTAACACTGTGACACTTCCACCCCTTCAGCGGAAGTTGCCTATGATGATGTCATTTACGGAAAGAGCGCTCACAGATCCCTCGAAGCCATTTTCCACGCACTATTGCGCGCTTTGCAAATTGAAAAGGTCATTAGTGCTATAGATGATTAAATAGTGCTCATTTGTTACGTCGATTCACCTTTTGGCGGTATAGTAGCACAACCAGTTGAGGTTGTCAACACGCTCATTGTGTGGTTCTGTTCGGATATGGTTGTGGTGGATTTTCACGAGACAAGCAAACCATATGGTCTTATACATATTGATGAGGCGAGCGTAATGAAGATCAAGGACCACGTGAGATTTGCAGGGGGCAAAGTTGGTGAAGATAGCAGCCGAAACATTGAATGAACGGTTGTGGGTCTATGCATCTAGCGAAATACAGTAAGGTTGGGGGGATTCGACGATATGGTTCCGTAAGACTTGCCGGCGCAAGTTTGCCGATAATGACTCGCTACCAAACATGAGAACATCAGCCGATCAGATATCGCCGTCACAAAAGGAGGAATGACGGAGAATCGCAGATAAAATTCGAGGGTAAATGGTGAACCTGAGGGTACGATAGGCAAAACTTCCCAGGTCTCAACCAGTTCTCGCTACCTCCGAGCCAGTTCCATCTCTATTTCGGGCACAGGCCGCTGTGTCTTGCCCACCTCTCCCAGTTTATCTGCCTTATACGCTTTTACCCAATCCCCCAATGTCGATGGCGGTAATGACAACCTCCGCGCAGCCTCCGGCAACGACATATTCCCTTCCGCTACCAGATTCACCGCTTCTCCCCGAAACTCCTTGGTGTACCTTCCCTGCGAAATCCCTTTCATTTGAACACTTCCGTCTCTTTATTCTATCTGACTTTGGTGTCCGTTTTTTCCATCTTACTTCATGTGCTCCCTGCAGACATTGACATCTTCCATGGACCAAGATAATATTCAAGTGATGGTGCTTCATCGGCTGAGGATTTGTTCGTTAAGACCCTCAACGAAAAGAGGCTGTTCGGCAACGTGAGTCGACGCTAAAATAGAGGATTCCGGATATAGCCGCCTCTGTCTGCCATGCAAAAGTGACCTCGATAACGCCGGGGTGCAACAAGGAGACGCAAGCACTGTTCCTCGATTGGCTTGGTCAAGACCAATCATTCCGGGGCCATCTGCCTGTGTGAAGAGGACCAAAAGTCGCCTTTTCAAATACCTCTCTTGTATCCCCGACCGTAAGGTCCTGTGGAGTTAAAAACATGTATAAGGAGAAGAAGTTGGTCGTAGTAGACGAAACCAAGTGTCTGGGATGTGGAATATGCACCCATTTTTGCCCGGTAGACGCCCTGCAGGGCTATGGGATTATTGAAATCGACAGGGGTGTTTGTACGG
>JAQTRE010000037.1:0-13651 GCA_028711995.1 Dehalococcoidia bacterium
TGGCCCCGCAGGGGCAGGTGGTATTGCACACGCCACACCCGGCGCAGACGGTCTCGATCACCCGGGCCACTGTTCGGCCATCGCGGAGTTTCTGTTCCTCGATGGCGCCGAAGGGACAGGTCTTGACACACTTGAGACATCCCACACAGGTGTTGGTATTGACCTTGGCCACCTGCGGATCAGATGCCAGCACGTCGCGGGAGAAGATGGAAAGGGCTTTGGCTGCTGCTGCGCTCCCCTGGGCGACAGATGCAGGGATATCCCTCGGACCCGCGCAGGTGCCGGCCAGAAACACGCCTGAAGTGTTTGTCTCCACCGGCCGGAGTTTGGGATGGCTTTCCAAATAGAATGCATGATCATCGTAAGAGATGCGGAGCATTTCAGCCAGGGGTACAGCTCCGACAGCTGCGGTCACCGCAGTAGCCAAAACTACCAGATCCGCCTCGATTTCCACCTGTGTGCCCAGAAGGGTGTCTGCCCCCTGCACGATCAGTTTCTTCCCTTTGGGATAGATCCTCGATACACGGCCGCGGATGTATTTGGCACCATATTCTTCCTGTGCCCGGCGGGTGAACTGATCATAGCCCCTGCCCGGGGAACGGATGTCGATATAGAAAACATAGGATTGCGAATCTGGGATATGGTCTTTGGTAAGAATGGTCTGCTTGGCAACATACATGCAGCAGAAATTGGAGCAATAGGGAAGGCCAATCGATTTATCCCGCGATCCGGCACAGGAAACAAAGACGATTGTCTTCGGTTCGGTATGATCGGAAGGCCTCACAATATGGCCCGAGGTGGGACCAGAGGCATTCAAAATACGTTCATACTGCATGCCGGAAATGACATCGGCATAGCGCCCTCCGCCATACTCGGGAAGCTTATCCATGTCGATCAAACTATAGCCGGAGGCCACGATGATGGCGCCGACCTCTTCGCTGATGATTTCATCCTGCATCTCATAGTCGATTGCCTTCACCGGACACAGCTTGGCACACACGCCGCACTTTCCCTTGGTGAACTGCCGGCAATAGGTCGGATCGATCTTGGCCTTTTTGGGAATCGCCTGCGGGAAGGGGATATTGATCGCCTTGGTCGGAGCAACGCCGAAATTGAAATGATCGTAAGCATCCTTGGAAGGGCATTTCTCCATGCACAGGCCGCAACCAGTGCATTTGCTCCAGTCCACATAAGTGGCTTTCTTTCTGATCTTGATATGGTAGTTGCCGATGTACCCCTTGACTTCCTCTACTTCGGAGTAGGCGTACAGCGTGATATTTTCGTGTTGAGCTACATCGACCATCTTCGGCCCCAGAATGCAGATGGAGCAATCGACTGTGGGGAAGGTCTTATCCAGACGCGCCATCATACCGCCAACAGAGGGACTCTTTTCTACCAGCACCACTTCCAATCCGCCGTCTGCACAGTCCAGGGCGGCCTGCATCCCCGCAACGCCCGCTCCAATTACCAGCACTCGCTTATTGACTTTGAACATGGAAGGAAACAGGGGCTTATTCCGCTTGACCTTTTCCACCGCGATTCTGACGGAATCAAGGGCTTTACCGGTGTTGAGCTCTTTGTTTTGCCCGACCCAGGAGCAGTGTTCCCGAATGTTGGCCATCTCCAGAAAATAGGGATTGAGTCCCGCCTTCTCGATGGTTCTGCGGAAGGTCAGTTCATGCATCCTCGGAGAACAGGCCGCCACCACGATCCGGTCCAGCTTTTCCTTTTTGATGGCCTCGGTGATCTCTTTTTGTCCCGGCTCGGAGCAGGTGTACATATAGGTAGTAGCATAGGCCACGCCGGGGACCTTCTTGATCTCCTCGGCCACCTTCTTCACATCGACGGTCCCGGCGATGTTGTTTCCACAGTGGCAGATGAACACACCAACTCGCGGCATCAGGACTCCTTTATTTCCTTCTGGCTCTCAGAAGCTTTTTCCTGCGCCTCTTTCTGGCGCTTTTCGAATTCTTCCACGCTCACTCTACTTTTGATTATATCATCAGTGCTCACCACGAGCTTGCCGAACCCCAGCGCTTTCGGATCCATTCCATAAGCCAGGCCCATAACCTGAGTGAAGTACAAAATGGGAACGTTAAAATCGGATTGCATCGTCCGGTTCACCTGGCTCTGGCGCAGATCGAGATTCTGCTGGCACAGCGGACAGGCCACGATGATGCAATTAGCGCCGGCATCCAGAGCCATCGTCATGACTTTATAAATGAGTTCGTTGACCATTTGTCTCTTAGCCACGCCGAAGGCTGCCCCACAGCATTCGGTCTTGAAGGCGAAATCAACCACCTCAACGCCGATGGCGCTCATGATCTTGTCCATCGCCACCGGATTCTCCGGGTCATCAAACTGAGCCACACCCGGTGGCCGGTTCAAAATGCATCCGTAGTAAGGGGCTACCTTCAGCGCCGGGAGCTTGTGGGTGACGGGCCTGGCGATCTCTTCCAGCCCGATGTCTTCGTAGATAACCTGCAGATTCGATTTGGCGGTGACGGTGCAGTTATAGGGATGATCCAGCAGCGCATTGGCGGCCTCTCTGAACTTCTGGCTCCGGCCCATATGGAGGTGCGCCGTTTTCAGAGCGGTCAGGCAGGCGGGGCAAGGGGTGGTCACGGTGTCGGCCCCCATCTTTTCCACGATGGCCAGGTTTCTGGCGGCCAGCGCGGCGGCCAAAACCTCATCGACTGTGTGGGCTGGCGTAGAGCCGCAGCAGCTCCAATCTTCAGCCTCTTTCAGGGAACAGCCCAGCTTGGCCATGACCAGCTTCAGAGAGGCGTCATATTCCTGAGCCGTGCCTTCCTGCGCGCAACCTTGATAATAGATGTATTCCCGTCCGGCCATTTACTTCGATTTCTCCGCGAACCTCTGAAATATCTTGGCAACCTCAGCCCTTCCCTTGATATTCTTGGGCAGGAAGTGGATCTTGTTGCGCAAAAAGACTTTGGGTCCCAAATCGGCATCGGCAAGGGGATGCAAGGACTTTAAGTTATAGGAAAGGAGAACGCCCATTTCAAACATGCGTCCATGCCGTTTGATTGAACCCAGGAAGGTGTCATAGAACTTCTGAATATCCTTTTCGGACACCCTGTTTTCCCGCCGCGCCATGATCCTGAGGGTGTTCATCACCTGAGCCACATCGATCTCGCAGGGACACCGGGTGGTACAGGCCTCGCAAGTAGCACAGAGCCAGACCGACTTTGAATTCAGGATCAAGTCCTTTTGCCCGGCCTGTAGCAGCCTCATGATCTGGCTGACGGGATAGTCGAAATAGTGGGTATAAGGACAGCCTGCGGTGCAATTGCCGCATTGATAGCACAGCGCCGCGTTCTGGCCGCTTTCTTCCCGAACCTGATCGATAAAGTGCCAATCCGTTTTCTGGGATAAATTGATAGGCTTCATGTTATTTTCCCCTATCACATAAACCGCTTTACGATACCATCTGCCCGGAGGCTTTGTCAATGAATTTTACCGGGTGGGGACACTCGCTTTTGGTTGACTAGGCTCACAGTCTTCTGCTAAATTTATTCAACAACAAAGGGTTAATTTATGTTCCAATCCATATTCTCTGGGCCGGGTTTGGCGTCCATTGGTGCTATTGCTTCGGTAATTTTTTCTGACCGCCTTCACAATGTACTGTCTTTTATTCTACCACTTCAGCCGCTGGCGCAGTTGTTTGATCTATCGCTCATCCCTTTTCGCCGAGGATAGATTTCGGGCACTGACAATCACTTGACATTCATGTGGAAGGTGTTAAGATATCTTCACCTCAAGATGTAGTTGAGCCTGCCTGACGATATCAGTGTCTGTCCTCGAAGTCCAACCCCTTGAATCGAGGAGGTTAAAATGGCTACACCGAAAAGCCGCCGAAGGTCAGATTCATCCTTTTCGGCCCTCAACCGAAGGGAGGGAGGTGTTCAACAAATGATACCCGATAAACGAGCGGATATTCGATACACTGCAACCAAGATGTATGTCAAGGTTGACTACGATGCGGGTTTCACCGAGGCACTGACAAACAGAGTCCCTCACTTAAGCAGACGGTGGCATAAGAACAGTGGCGAATGGGTCATTGATTTAAGCCAGCGTACGGTGGCCTTGGAAATCATTCGCAGCTTCTTCAAGACTGTGGAGGAAGACACCCCACCTCCTGCAGAACGACTGGGCACTAATACCAACCAAGTACTTTGAAGAGAACTGCGCCAAACCGCCCGGAACAGGGACGTATGTGCCGAACGTGACGGAGCCGGGGGAAGTCATTCACAGACAACCCTCTGCTTTTCGACTGTCCTGTATTTCCTCACGGTGCGTTGCTCCTCGATGGGACGATGCTTGGTAATGGTAGCTGAAAACCATGGAACCTCTCATCGACGATCTCGGCCTAGCCGACGATATCAGAGTTCCGCAATATATGTTTACCTCATAGCAGTATCTCTGAATCCCCCTTCAAATGTGTACTCAACAATTCTGCCTTGGTTTCAGCCTGTCTAACCATGGTGCCGGATATCAAAGAGAGTGGCCCAGCGCTATGCTCACGTAGAAAAGCAAGGGTGTTTTCAAATCCATCCCCTTTGCGACTGACGTGCTACACTCACACAGTGTTATAATCTTGAGTGAGGAGGAACTGAAGATTATGGAATATAAAGTCATAATGGAAGGACCCTTGGAAAAGTTGGAAGCAAAGGTCCGTCAGGCAATTGCAGAGGGATGGAAACCTCAAGGCGGCATTGCCGTGTCAATGACATCGCTTGGCATGTTACGCTTTGCTCAGGCAATGGTCAAATAGTATCTTGAACGAAAATGATGGCTGGACGCAGGAGACACAAGGAGGTCCGATGAGCGAGTTGGAAGATTACGCTGGGCCATTTAGCCCGGACGTGAAGTATGAAGATTTTTCCAGAGATATGCTTCTTGAGCTGCTCTCTTTGCAGTCTGATTATATGCAGAAGGCAGATGGGCTCTGGTACGTCACTGTCAAAAACAGGGTGGGCGACGACGTGGCCTTTGAGAGCGACATGTGGGTGTGGGAAAGAGCGCACGTCTGGGAACTTGAACAGACCACCAAGCTGTTCAAGATAGGGGGGCATGATGTTGCCGCCCTGTTTAAAGCGCTGCAAGTCAGTCCATGGCTCAGAGCGTTGAAGGCCCAGTACGACCTCAAGAACAGCAATTACGGCATATGGACTGTTCTTCATTGTCCCACCCTGATAGGCCTGGAAAAAGAGGGTGAAGGCAGAGAAAAGCGAATATGCCAGAAATGGGACCGAAAATGCAAACAATTACTTGCGGACTTCTTCGACCCGCGAATAAAAGCAACTGCCCTCAAGCTTCCTCCCCGTAAGAGTAAAGACGACATCTGCTGTCAATGGGAATTCAAGCTGAAGGAGGCTTGACAAGGCTGCGAATCGGTCTCTTTTGGGTGCCAAGACTCACGCCATCAGGTTGTCTTCAGGCCTGTTTAGACAGCCTGACCTTGGGTTATACAGCTGCCGCTCTTAACTTGAGAGATGAACGATTTGCTGCAACCGCTCAACTCTGCGAGTTCTCTGACACTGGTTTTCGAGAGCAAAGTTAAGCAAATTACGCTCGGGCTTTTTCCAGTTGCTTAACTTTTGCCTTTTTGCGAGGCTTTCTTGAGGATGAAAAAGACGCTGTCTTTAGCTTCTATTTTGGGATGGTGGGCCTGAGGGTACGATAGGCAGAACTTTTTCCATCACCTTTGCGTTGAGGATGGATACTGTCAAGCAACAAGCGATCACAAAAGGAAATTTGGGCCTGACTCAATCCACCCTCGATCTCTTTCCCAAGCCGACGGATTTCATTGGGTGAATGTCCTTCCAAGCATCAATGAAAGAGGATGCCTTTTCAGACATCCTCTTCTGTTTCCCTCTAACTGGCCCAAGCCCCACTCCGGCTCTAATTACCCGGAGCAACCTTCCGGAAGACTGTCCGGTATGAGTCCGCCTGAGCTTTTCCCGCCTGCTCAAGCCTGGGATCAATGCTTGGATGGTCATTACGGGCTTGGCTCAGCTTCTGCTCGGCCTTGCCTCATCAACAGGGCTTGCTGAATCTTAAGCCACACCCCGTACCACTTTTGAACCCTCATAGAAGGTTCTCTCAGAAAATCAGGGAGGAATGGTACCGAGTGCTATCAATGACCCGTGTTCAATCAGGTCTTTCACCTCATGGCGCGGCCTTCGCTGAGTGATCCGCACCACATGGTGACTTTCAGCCTATGCTACTGAGGCAAACTTCCTATTCTGTTCGTAGACCTACTGGAATAGAATAGTGACACCTTAGACCGAACAGAGGGATGAGGCAGTGGAACAAGGCCCATGAGAAAGGGAATACGTAATCTTTTGATCGTGCTGATCGTGTTGATGGCAACGGCTTCCGTTGTGATCAGTGTGGTCGGTCCCAAAAACGGGTTCGGGGGAGGGATGACCATTACGTTGCGGGAGACTGCGCCCCCCGCAGATACGCCGCTATTCGTGATTGAGAGCTCTCCTAATGCCCGATATCTGAGGAGTGCTCTGGGAATAACATACGACGGAACGAATTGGCAACTGGATAAGGTTGCCTGTCAGTTCCAGAATATCAATAGGTCCTCCGATGATAACAACGGACTTCCTCTCTGCACTTCTTCTCTTTCCCATAGCTATCGCGATTTCAACCGGGATGTGCTGAACGACGCTTCAACCCTGGTTGATGTCCGCTGTCAACAATTGCCAGACACTATCTCAGAGAGAGTGAAAGAGCTCTCTCGACGCATTACGGAGAGTATGCCAAGCCCGTTTGAGAAGGCCAAGGCAATAGAGGAGTTTCTTCAAGCCAAATATGAGTACAAACTGGATTATCAACCGGCACCTTCGGACTGGGAGCCGAACGACTGGTTTTTGTTTGAATCCAGAGAGGGCATCTGCGGCAATTTCAATTCTGCCTTTGTGATCCTTTCCCGGGCATCCGGCATACCTGCCAGACTGGCTGCGGGCTATTACATCCAGCCGGGCCAAGGAGAGCGACAGGTTGTCTACGCCAATCAAGCGCATGCCTGGGCGGAGGTGGGATTTCAGGGGATAGGCTGGCTAGCCTTTGATGCGGCCCGTCAATGAGGGCAGAAATCAATCGGATGTTGCTGAGGCAAAATCTGGAGCTCTTCTTGAGTTGTCCCCAATTGAGGCAGGACTTGGCGTCGATTAAGGTTGTCGTGTATATATCGAACGTGACTGGTCTTACGATTTGTATCACCCAGCAAAAGCCGCCTCCGTCTGCTGAATGGGAGTGACTCACTGAGCCTCCTACGCGGCCAGAAATGTCGAACTCCACGACCAAGACCAGTCTCATCGCCCCGTGAGTCTATCCAGCTGATTTCTGGCTTGACCGAAATCACCAAGAGAAGAAACCGGAACCCTACCCGGACGGACGGAATTTCGATCTCAAAACCCCGATTTCTGGGTTGGGTTAGCCTGGGTTTTTCACGCTAGGTTGCTGGGTTACTTCGCCCGGGTTTCATTGGACATGCTTCGATGACCTTTCAGGTCACGACCAAGGAAATCATCGAGAGATACTACGATTGGAAGAAAAAAACTCATCATCTCATGATACTGAGGTTGTCGATGAGGACGAAGAGGACGTTGACGGCGGCGATGTGGATGATGAGGAGTAGATTTCTTCAATTTCAACCCCGAGGGATGGGGCTGTTCTAACCCTGAGCGCAGGTGATCGTGCTGACGGTCTACAGTTTTTTCGCCTAGATGTGATAAAGTGTGATTGGTAATTACTTCTGATTCTGGGTGATTTTGAATCTCGGCGGCATAATATGAATAGGCTGAGGGCCTGCCCGGCAAGTCATTGGAGGGCCCGACCGCCAGAGCGTCATTTTTTGGGGGCGGACAAGCATCCGAGAGTCGATAATCGTCACCACCGGCATTGGAATAAATGAAGAAACCAATGGAAACCCTCGAAGAAAAGCTATCCCGTGTCACCAAGGAGGAGGTAGCCATCGTCGCCTACGATCCTACCTGGCCAGAGGTCTTTCAGCGGGAGAGACAGCATTTGTTGTCCTGCCTTCCCCTTGATCTGGTCAAACGAATTGAGCACTTTGGGAGCACTGCTGTGCCTGGCCTCCCAGCCAAACCCATCATAGACATTCTGGTCGAGGTGACAAGCCTCGATGAAACCAGGAAGAGGATCGCCCCCATATTGGTGGGTCAGGGATATGACTACTTCTGGCGGCCATCGTGGGGCGATGATACTCCTCCCTTCTATGCTTGGTTCATCAAGCGTGACAAATACGGGAACAGAACGCATCACATCCACATGGTTGAAGCTGACTTTGAACACTGGGACAGACTCCTTTTTCGAGATTACCTCATTGAGAAACAAGATATTACGAGGGCTTACGGCGAGCTGAAAATGAAACTCTCTGATGCATACCATCATGATCGCGTTGCCTACACACAAGCCAAGGCTGACTTCATAAGGGATGTTACGGAACAAGCTAAGCGATACTATGAAAAAGCCCGATGATAGGACATGGAACACCTGATCGCAAGGGTGGTCCTTATTGTTGAAGGAGATACAGTATGGGTAAACAGGTTAAAGAGGCGATCATTGTTCTGGGTAGCCCTCGCAAAAACGGGAATTGCGCCACGCTGGCGGAACGAGCTGCTGCTGGCGTGCGTGCTTGTGGTGCCAAGGCGGAGATCGTCTATTTGCATGGACTGACTATGGAGCCATGTAACGCCTGTGACGCCTGTCAGACAGCAACCGAAGCAGATTGCATCATTGATGATGAGTTGACTGCCCTACTGCCTCGATTGCGCCAGGCCGATTCGCTTCTTATTGCCAGCCCGGTGTATTGGTTCACTTTCACAGCGCAGACCAAGCTCTTCATTGATCGAGCATTCTATTCGTTAAACGGGCCGGAGGGCCATGCACTAAAAGGGAAACCGCTTGGGTTGATTATGAGCTATGGTGATACTGACCCCTTCACTTCAGGGGCCGTCAATGCGCTGCGTGCTTTTCAGGATATTTGCCGCTTCATCGAGGCACCGGTGGCTGGCTTGGTTTATGGGAGTGCGAGTGGTGTGGGTGATATTCAAAAGCAGCCGGATATGCTGCAACAGGCTTATCAATTGGGGCAGAAACTTGGCGCCGGTTAAGGTTGTCGCGTATGTATCAAACATGACTGGTCTGATGATTTGTATCACCCAGAGAAAGCCGCTTCTGCCTCCTGAATGGTAGTCACTCGCTGAGACCTCCTGCGACCAAGATCGGAGATCCACGAGTAACAGCGGTGGCAGCATGCACTATGGGTTTACTCTGGCTTTTCTGGCTTGGTTGAGGTCACTCGGCGAACAACCCTGCATCTAACCCGCACCAAGGGAATTTCGATCTCAAAATTCTGGCTTTCTGGGTATTTCAAGCCGGGTGGAGTCCTGGCTACTTGGCTCGGTACTTTGCCAGGTTTCATTGGACATTCAGGGATGATCTTCCAGGTCTGATGAGGTTGACCCAGACCCGAGTCGAGGAAATGAAACATTCGATTCTGGAACTGTAGATGAAGAATCTCACTCAGAGTTCGTCAGAGGAAGTTCAAGGTCTGATTTCTGGGATACATCGGTGAGTTGTCCATTTGCTCAGCATTGGGCATTCCGGGCACTATTGAAACTGTCTTCTGACTCTACCCGCCAAAAGATACTGATTCGGTGCTTCATGGGAGTTTTGAGATTGAGGAAAGGTGACGGCCCGATCAGGATGAGTCGCGATGGCTATTATACATAGGCTTATTATAGTTGACCGAATCTTGTTAGAAAACGCGAAAAAGCCGTAATAAGTCCATCTTCGCTGACGACGGCGTATGATTCCGTCTGATCAGCCAGGATTGTCGGAGGATCTATCTGAGCCCCGACTTGTGGAGCTCTGTATCATGGCCATCCCCAAAAGGCTAGGCTGACTTTGTCTGCTATGTGTTTTGATCTCTCGCTTTCAAGCATTAGTCGAAAGAGCATGTTGACTATTTACGGTTCACCGCCACATCGGCGGAAGCATCAACAGAAACTCAAGGCTACGGGGATACTTCTTTCCTCCTCTCTGACCCCATGTCGATCCGCACCAATGAGACTTTCTATACGATCGTCTCGTTTCGAGGGGGCAACTGCCTGAGGCTGGACACCTTGATCAGAGGTTCCTTAGACGAATGGGCGTACTTGAAGTGTTTCGTCCCGTCGCCGCTAACCATCTGCATCTCAGGGGCAGATCATCTTTTGGGTACTCTCTAGTAAATAACTCTTTCCTCTACCAAACTCACGATTTCCGATTTACTGAGCCCCAGGAGTTCCCCGAACACGTAATCATTGTGCTCACCCAGAAGCGGCCCATGGCGGGTGATCCGGGCCGGGGTTCTGGATAGCCTCCAGGGCGGTGCGGCAACCGTTTGCTTGCCAACGAGCGGGTGGTCAATCTCGATCCAATAATTGCGCTCCCGAAGGTGCGGGTTGTGGTATAGATCCTCGCTGTTAAAGGAGGGAACAGCTGCCACTCCTGCCCTCTGTAGCATTTCCATGGCTTCGAAGTGAGTATGTTTCAGAGTCCAGATGCTGACTAGTTTGTCCAGTTCCTTCTGATTCTGCCAGCGACTGAGTGCATCGGCATACCTCGAATCGTGAGTCCATTCAGGATGTCCTACAACTTTGCAGAATGCCCCCCATTCTTCGTCAGTCGCTACGGCAATGCTTATCCACTTATCATCGCCTTTGCAGCGATAACAGTTGTGAGGCGCCATATATTCATCCTGATTTCCCTTCCGGAACTGTATTCTGCCATTCATGGTGTAATCCATCAACACATCGCCGATGAGCACACTGATGGCCTCAGTACAGGAAAGATCAATATGTTGGCCTTCTCCGGTTTGTTGCTTGTGAACAAGAGCCGCAAGGATAGCAAAAGCCCCGGTTGTTCCGCTCAGCAAGTCCATTTCGCCAAGCAGTATTGCCGGTGAATGATCGGCATATCCGGTGATATACGATAGCCCACTGAGCGCACCAAACGCCGGGGCGTATCCAATGTAGTTTCGCTGCGGCCCTGTCATCCCCAGGGCCGACAAGGAAAGCATGATGATATTGGGGTTGATTTCCCGCAAGGCCTCATATCCCAACCCCAGCCTGTCCATCACTCCAGGACGCATATTCTGAGCTACCACATCGCTTATTTTGATCAACTCCTTGGCCAGTTCGACACCCTTTGGATGTCCCAAATTAAGGGTTATCCCAAGCTTGTTCATGTTCAAATCGCCAAAAACCAGTGATCGATCTATCTCACCAAACACCGTCCCGGTTGTCAGCGAAAGTATCCTCGAATGATCAATCCGAGTATGACTTTCGACCTTTATTACCTCGGCTCCCATCCTGGCAAGAAGTCCAACCGCTTGAGGACCGGCCCATGCAAACCCGAAATCAGCGATTCTTACTCCTTCAAGCGGATACTTAACCGTCCTCTTTTTCCCTTTTCTCCTCACCTCGCCCAACCTCTGCTCCGTGCGGGTCTCCCGCCAACAGCCAATCAATCCATTATGCTGCCCAAGCAAAGGGGCTGACCTTTCGATAGTCCAAGGAGTCTTTGAAAATCTGTAAGGTGCTCCGGCAAGTGTGATCTTTTGACCTGTGGTATGCTCCACTTCAACAAAGAATCCCCTCGCTTTGTACTGCTCGGAGTTCGCAACGTCCTCTGCCGACATTACCGGGGTGATGGGGCAATTCGCTTCCTGCCCGGCGCGATACAACTCTTCCTTGGTTTGATTCTTGACCCATTCCGCTATGTGAGGCCCTATCTCCGTTTGAAAACGCATCATGCGCTCGCGGCTATCGTCGTATAGCTTGTTTTGAGACCACTCCGGGTTACCCATGATCTGAACGATAGCGCGCCAATGATGTATTTCATGGAGTGAAACGACAACGTGGCCGTTCGTGCAAGGCACGAGTATGCTCATCCCACTCATATTCTGCATTCTACTGGCGCTCACTCTGTCGTTCGGATATTGAACTGCCCACATCCTGGCCATGTCAAGCATCGCTTCCTGCTTGGATACGTCAACGTGCTGGCCCAAGCCTGTTATTCTCCGGGCATGTAGGGCAGCTAATGTTCCCGTGGCAGCCGTTAACCCACAGATATGCTCTCCCGACATGCCACCAAGTTTGAGAGGTTCCCTATCGGGATAAGGTGATCCATAAGGAGTTAGGTAAGCTAACTGCGCGCTGTGGGCGGTGTTCAGGGGGTAAGCCTTGTATTCGGCATAGGGGCCCGTTTGTCCAAAGGGAGTAATCGAGGTCATAACCAGCCGGGGATTGATAGCCTCCAGGATGCCAAAATTGAGTCCAAACTCTCTCATCATCTGAAGAGGCTTATCTTCAATGAGGATATCTGCATCCGCGATCAAGTCCTTGAGCATGTCGATTCCTGTTGCGGATTTCAGGTTCAGGGTGATTCCCAGTTTATTGGTGTTGAGATAAAGGAAAAGAGCGCTATACTCCGGATCAGGAACATCATGAAGGAATGGGCCTCTTCTTCTCGCCTCGTCGCCGATCTCAGGCTCTTCGATCTTGATGACTTCGGCTCCCAGATCCGCGAGCAGCTTGCCACAGTACGGCCCGGCAACAAACTGGGCATATTCCAATACCCTTACTCCAGCTAGCGCTTTTTTACTCATAGTTTTGATGTGCGGTTCAACTGAGGATCGCCCGCAAAAGATGGAGGGACTGAGCACCGTACATCCTTGCGGATTTAAAGATAAACCGCTACTAACTCCCACGTTCGTTTTCACCTATGCGTGGTCTTTCAGACCACCTCAATCTTATCGCATTCCATGTCCACTTCGTAGCCGGATATTAGACCCAAACACTGTTTCTTGGCCGCACGCCACACTAGGGAAGCAGCATCCCCGCGCTATCGGTGAACTTGAGTAAGAGATGGGGGTAAATTCCAAGGACAAACACGCCGAGGGTAGACATCGCCAGCGTGATCCTTAATGCGCTCGAAGAAGGCACTTTTTCTTCTGATTTTGCCCCTCCCAGGAACATCACCTTGATCACCTTGAAGTAGTAGAAGGCGGCAATCACCGAGTTGACCACGCCTAAGATCACCAGCCATAGCATACTGGCGTCTATCGCGGCTTTGAACACCACCAGCTTTCCGATGAAACCGGCTGTAGGCGGCATTCCGGTGAGAGAGATCAGACAGACTCCGAGGACCAGCGCCAGCATTGGGGATCGCTTGATCAAGCCGGAGAAGTCGCCAATTTCATCGCTATTGATCTTGTTGCTGACGGCAATGACGGCAATAAAGGCCCCCAGATTGGCCAGCGCGTAAACAGCCAGGTAAAACAGGATTCCGCTCTGCCCTTCTCCATAAGGCGTCAACGATACACTATCGTTTGAAGAGTAGGCCGCGGCCAATCCTACCATAAGGTATCCGGCTTGAGCCACGCCTGAATAGGCCAGCAGCCGCTTGATGTTCGTCTGATGGAGGGCGATCACGTTTCCGATGGTCATGGTGATAGCGGCCAAAACGGCGAAGAGCACGCTCCAATCGTCACGCAGCCACTCGGGCGATCCGAAGGCGGTGAAGAAAATGCGCATGATCACAG
>JAQTRE010000037.1:13661-23395 GCA_028711995.1 Dehalococcoidia bacterium
CCCACATGTGAAAGGGCACCGCCGATATCTTAAAAGCAAACCCCGCTGCGATGAGCACAAATCCAAGGAGAAGCGCCGGCTCCCGAATTCCGTTGGCGACGATGGAATCCTTGATGGCGTCCAGATGGGTGCTGGCGGTCAACCCGAAGACCAGCACCATCCCGTAAAGCAGAACGGCGGAAGCGATTGCGCCCAGCAGGATGTATTTTATTCCCGACTCGGTGGACTTGCGGTCCTTCAGGAACGCCACCAAAGCGTACAGAGACATGCCGGAAAGCTCCAGGGCAAGGTAGATGGTGATCATTTCCTGGGCGGATGCCAGAACTATCAGCCCCAGCGCTGAGAGAAGGATCAACGCATAGAACTCCCCTCTCAGATGCTCGATCTTGGTGCAAACATATTCCCACGATGAGAGGATCACCATCGCCGTCGCTCCGATGATCAGGACATTGAAGAACAGGGCAAACTGGTCGACGGCCAGCATGTTATTCATCGCCGGACCGCCTTCGTTCCACAGATCGATGCTCAGGGCCAGCGGTACGATCAGTCCGGCTGCGCTGAGGATCGCCAGATACCGCTTGTTCTGAACAAAAAGGTCGAGTAGAATCACCAGTACGGCCAGCACGGCCATGCTCAGCTCAGGCGATATCAGATGCCATTCCAAGACTTTCTCCTCATCACTATGCGAATCAACCTCATACTCACAACCCAATAGCCGACACCGTCGGCTCCAGCGCCACATCGATGATGTCGGTAAGAACCTGCGGGAATATCCCGACCCCCATGATCGCCAGCATCAGAGAGAACATCACCAAACGCTCCCTCTTATCGGCATCGGGAAGATGATCGAACTGGCTCAAGGGCTCGCGGTAGAAGGTTCGCTCGATCATCCATAGAATATATCCAGCCGTCAGCACGATCCCCAGAATGCCGATGATGGCAAATATCTGGACAGCTGCAAACGCATTGCTATCGAAGCTGCCGACGAATATCAGGAACTCGGCAGCGAAGCCGCTGGTGGTGGGCAGACCGAGGGAAGCCAAACCGGCAATACTGAAAACCACCGCCGCTACCGGCATTTGCCGGGCAAGACCTCCCAGCATGGGAAGCCTTCGCTCGTGGGTCTTATCGTAGACCACCCCGACCATAGCAAAGAGCAAGCCGGTGACCACGCCGTGGCTGAATAGCTGCAATGAGGCGCCGGTGAGGCTTACCTCTTGAAGGGCAAAGATACCCACCAGCACATATCCCATGTGGCTCACCGAACTGTAGGCAATCAGCCGCTTGAGGTCGGTCTGGCGCAGGGTGACCGCTGCCCCATAGATCACTCCGATGATCCCCAGAAGCACCAGCAACCAGGCATAATCCTTGGCCACTTCCGGGAAGACCCCCACCAGGCGGATCATTCCGTACCCGCCCATTTTGATCAGCACACCGGCCAGCATCACGCTGCCGGCAGTGGGCGCATCGGTGTGGGCATCCGGGAGCCAGGTATGGAACGGGAACATCGGCAGTTTCACCGCAAAGCAGAAGAAGATCAGGAAAAAGATGGTGGTTTGCATTCCGATGGTGACCCCGGCAGACAGATCGCCCATCTGGGTCATATCGAAAGTGCCCAGCTCGAAATAGGCCACCAGGATTCCGGCCAGTAGTCCCGCGCTGCCGAGCAAGGTATACAGCAGATACTTGAAAGCGGAATATTCCCTTCTGCCCAGCGGGGGTTTGGTTCCCCATATCGAGATCAGGAAGTACATCGGGGCAAGCTCGATCTCCCAGAAGATGAGGAACAACAAGAAGTCCTGGGCGGCAAACACACCGAGGATGCTCAATTCCAGCAGCAACAACCAGGCAAAATACTCCCGTACTCGTTCGTTGATCTTCCACGAGATGAAAATGCACAGGAAACCCAGGAATGAGGTCAGCAGAAACAGAGGCGCGCTCAAGCCGTCCACTCCGAGGAAGTATTCGGCGCGGATCGATTCGATCCAGGTGTAGCGCTCGATGAACTGGAGGCCCACCGATCGATCGAAGCTGGCGAACATGGCAATCGAGAGCGCAAAGGCCAGCCCGGTGAAGACCGCCGCTAGGATCTTGATTCCCCTGTCGCTGATGCGCAAAAGGGCCACCGCTATCGCGCCGAAGAGGACCGTTCCCAGTATGATTGAGAGGATGTTGATATCTTCCAAGTGCGACCAATCCTCCTAAGAGCTTACCAATGAAACCCGATCAGGATCACAGCCATAATCACCACCAACCCGAACCCCATCGCGATCCCGTATTCCTGCAACTGGCCCGTTTCCAGCTTGCGCAACACACCGCCAAGGCCGCGTCCCAGAGCAGCCGCTCCATTCACGATGCCGTCGACGACAACCGTATCGAACCAGGCCAGAGCCCCGAAAACGCCCTTCATCAACACTCCCCTCACCAGCACATCTTCGTACAATTCATCGATGTAATACTTTCGATACCATAGCGTGCGGACAGGTTTGAACAGCCTGCCGATGGCCTCGTTGGATATCCACTGCGCGCTGTAGATCGCATAGGCAGTGAAGATGCCACACAGCGCCACCATCAACCCCAGAAGCGGCAATCCGCGCTCCGCATTGAATTCAAATTTAGTAAACGGCGCAAAGAAGCCGTGCCATTCCCCTCCGAGGAATTTGACTGCGCTCAACGATCCGACGGCCCAGCCGCTCCCGATGGCCAGCACGCAGAGCACCACCATCGGCCATACCATCACTGCCGGAGACTCGTGCGGATGAACCTCCTGGTGAGCGCCGTCCTCAGCTTTGCCCGCGTGAGGCAACCCCAGCGGGTCTCCGCCCCGGAACTCCCCATAGAAGGTCATAAAAATGACACGGAACATGTAAAACGCCGTCATGAAGACGGTGATCATGGCAAACCAGAAGAACCACGGGGTGTTCTCCCAGGCATAGAACAGGATGCCGTCTTTGCTCCAGAATCCTGCCAGCGGCCAGATGCCGGCCAGAGCCAGCGATCCGATCAGGAAGACGACGAAGGTCCAGGGCTGGTGGCGGCGCAAGCCGCCCATCAAGCGCATGTCGAAAGTTCCGGTGGCGTGATTCACGCTTCCCGAGGCAAGGAACAGCATCGACTTGAAGAAAGCATGAGTAAACAGGTGGAACATGCCGATGGCAAAACCGATCTCCATCAGATGAGCGGCTTCGGCGGGATCATGAGCGTTGGCCGCGCCATAGGCTACCGTTCCCAATCCCAACATCATATATCCCAGTTGGCTCAGGGTAGAGTAGGCCAGCACTCGCTTGATATCGTACATCACCATGCCCATGGTGGCAGAGAAGATCGCCGTGAATCCGCCAACTCCGGCAACCACCAGCGCGGCAGTCTCCCCATCGGGCATGGCAAAGAGAGGAAACACCCTTGCGATCAGATACACGCCGGCGCAGACCATCGTCGAAGAATGGATCAACGCGCTGACTGGTGTTGGGCCTTCCATCGCATCGGGCAACCACACGTGAAGCGGGAACTGGCCGGACTTGCCTGCCGCGCCGGCGAAGATGCCCAGCAAAATCCAGGTGAATGCGCCCGTGGTCAGGAAGCCGCCGATGATCGCTGCATGGGCCACCTCGGGAAGGTGCTGGATATTGAACACGTTGTATCCCATGCTGACAGCGGTGTCATTCATTGAGTGGTAGATCCCCACCAGCGCCAGAACCAGCCCGATATCGGCCAGGCGCGTGACGATGAATGCCTTCTTAGCAGCAGTCGCGGCGGAGGGACGATGATACCAGAATCCGATCAAGAGGTAAGAGCACAATCCTACCAGTTCCCAGCAAATGAAGGTGAACAGCAGATTCCCCGATAGCGCCACCCCCAGCATGGCGGCGGTGAAGAGCGGCATCCAGGTGAAAAAGCGCATGTAACCGTGATCGCCCTTCATGTACCCCTGAGAATAGATCTGGATCATCAGGCTGCAGGTGCTGACCACCAGCACCATGATGGCTGAGAGCTTATCCACCAATAAACCGATCTCGATATCGAAATTCTGCCCGATGGATAGCCAGTGGATATTGATCTGCCTGGGGAATTCCGGGGCGCCTTCACCGGCCACCGAGGCAACTGTCCAGATGGAAAGTCCCAGCGATCCGGCGATACAGGCAATGGTGATATAGCCGGAATAGCGAGCGCTCTTTTCCTTCGCCAACGGCCTCATTACCAGGCCGTTAAGCAAAAACGCGATGACCGGCAAGAAAATGATCAACCAGACGGCGCTATTAGGTATCATACATCTTCCAGATTTAAGCCTTGATCAGCTCCAGCCCTCCGCTTTTGGAGAAAGCTGCTCTTACCCCCTCGATCCCCCTCTCTCGTTCCGGAAGAGGGGGAAGAAGTGCAACCTTAGGGGACACCCCTAAAACCCCGATCATGTCGAGGGCAGACCCCCGGCAGAGGTAAGCCCTCTGCACACCCTTAACCTTGTCATTCCGGACCTGATCCGGAATCCATGTTTTCTTTTGCCTCCGGTGTGGGCAAGCCAAGGATTGCCCCTACTGACTGATAACTCAAAAGACTATCCTTTCATCGAATCGGCTTCCTCAACATCCACGGTCTCCCGGTTCTTGTAAAGCGCAATCACGATGGCCAGCCCCACGGCGGCCTCGGCGGCAGCCACCACAATGACGAAGAGAGCAAAGACATGCCCGGTCAGAATCACCGTTTCCGGCGCCAGATATCGTGAAAACGCCACCACCGCGATGTTGACCGCATTGAGCATGATCTCAATACACATCAGAACCCCGATGGCATTGCGTTTGGAAAGCGCCCCAAAGAGGCCGATGGAGAATAATATGGCCGACAGGACCAGGTAATGAGTCAGACCTACATCCATGTTACTTATCCCTCATCAGCGCGATGGCTCCCAGAACGGCAGCCAGAATCAGCGTTGCCGCAAGCTCGAACGGCAGCAGGAACCCCACATTCTCATTGAACAGGGCGTCGGAGATCGGTCCTGTAGTGGGTTGGTTTTCTGCGACCCGATTCACAGCATCGACCTGCGAGGCGTTGATAGAAGGCCATGTGGTATCGACGAAGCCAAAGATCAGCAGCCCCATCAAACAAGCGCATGTCACCAAAGCCAGAGGCCAGGCTCGGCTGAAAGGATTGCCGCTTCTGAGCTGTTTGGTTAGCATCACGGCAAATATGATCAACACCGAGATGGCGCCCATGTAGACCAGCACCTGGGCCACCGCCAGGAAATCGGCGCTCAGGCTGGCATAGATTCCAGCGACGGTGAAGAAGCACAACACCAGCATCAACGCCGCCCGGAACAGGTTGCGCAGAGCCACCACTCCGATGGCAGCGATCACGCCCACAATTGCGAAAATCCAGAAAGCAATATCAACACCCATATCTAGAAAGGCCTCTTATGTTTGCGATAAATCAACAGCGTCTGCTCCGGCAAGCCCTCTTCCAGCTCCGGTTTGAGGTAGGCGCTTTTCTCCTTTTCAGGCGAAGACAGATCGGCGGCATGAACAAAGAACTCTTCCCGCCGATATCTGGAGCGTTCATAGCTGCGGCCAAAGAAGAGCGCATTGGACGGGCATGCCTCGACGCAGAGTCCGCAAAAGATGCAGAGTCCTTCATCCATATCAAACTGATCGATCACTTTCTTGTTGTCGGCTCCCTTGGACGTCTTGATCTGGATAACGCCGTGAGGACAGGCCAGAGCGCAGGCGGCACACGCCGTACACGCAGCCGGGTCCCAGACCAGCTCCTGCCCCCGGGTTCGTTTGGAGACGGTGAGACGCTGTTCCGGATATTGCTCCGTGATCCGTTTGCGCGTGGCATGTTTGAGAGTCACCAGAAGCCCCTGCATCAAGCCGATCCCCACAGGAAGAGCAAATCGCTGCCCTTCCGCGACTTTGAACATGGCCGCCCATCCAGTCAGCAAGATAACCGAGATAACGATATTCACAGGGACCAGCCACCACCCAACCGGGTCCCAGTAAATGGTCTCAATGGCCACCATCAGCAGATTGACCAGTGAAAGCGGCAGCATGTATTTCCAGGCGAAGGCCATCAACTGGTCGATCCGAACGCGAGGCCAGGTCATCCGGGTCCACACGATAAAGGCAAAGACGGCAAAGAGCTTGAAGAAAAACCACATGAACGGAGGCAATATCGGCCCTTTCCAGCCGCCCAGGAACAAGGTGACGATGATGGCCGACTGGATGATGGCGCCGGCATATTCCCCCAGATAGAACATGGCAAACTTCATCCCGGAGTACTCGATGTGGTATCCGGCGACGATCTCCGAATCGGCTTCCAGCAGATCGAAAGGCGTCCGCTGGAGTTCTGCCAGCGCGCAGATGAAGTAGAAGATAAAGCTGATCGGTAAGAGGAGCGCGAACGGCACCGATTGCGCCGTGACGATCCCCTGCAAGGAGAGCGTGCCGGTCACCAGCACCACGGCCACCACCGCCAGAGCCATCGGCATCTCATAGCTGATCATCATGGCCACGCTTCTCATCGCGCCGATGGTGGCATACTTATTGTTCGACCCGTATCCGGCCATGAAAACAGCGATGGTCTCGATGGAGCCGACAGCCACCAAGAACAGCAACCCGACGTTCAGATCGGGGATGAGTCCCACCCCGTTCTGAATGGGAATGACGGCAAACATCAAAAGAACCGGGAAGAAGATGAGTATCGGGGCGATGAAATGGACCACCTTATCGGCGGTCGTGGGAACCACGTCCTCCTTCATCATGATCTTGATCGCGTCGGCCACGGGCTGCAGGAGACCGAACGGCCCAGCGCGGTTGGGCCCCATTCTCAGTTGAAAAGGCCCCATAAACCGGCGTTCAAACCAGATGAAGGCCATCACCAGCAGCAGCGCACCGGCAATGATGCCCACACCAAAGACCGCCCAATGCGCCCAGAAATTGTGGAAGGGCCAATCCGAAGAAACCGGACGATCCAGCCACCACGAGGCAGGTGAAACGGCCTGAGAAACTTCCGGCAGAACTATCATTATCGATCCACACTCGCCAGACAGATATCGATGCTGCCGAAGGTGACGATCAGATCGGCGATCTTGCTGCCGACCACCATATCGCGCAGCACCCCCAGGTTGATGAAGTCCGGGGCGCGAACATGCCAACGATAAGGCTTGGCCGAACCGTCGCTCACCAGGTAGAATCCCATCTCGCCCTTGGGCGCTTCGATGGCGGCATAAACCTCTCCCTTCGGCGGGCGCAACACTTTGGGAATCCTGGCCCTTACCGAGGATACCGGAGAAAGGTCCGTCATTTTGGCCAGCGCTTGCCTGACGATCCGATGGCTTTGCATGATCTCTGCCATGCGAACCCGATAGCGATCATAGTTATCGCCATTTTTGCCCACGATCACATCGAAGTTCAGGCGATCATAAATCGAATAGGAATCGTCGCGCCTCAGGTCCCAGTCCACCCCGCTGGCGCGCAGGCACGGCCCGCTCATCGAGGCGTTGATGGCTTGCCGGGCAGAGATCACGCCGGTCCCGATGGTTCGGGCCTGCAGGATTTCATTGCCTTTCAGCAGGTCTTCAAACTCCTGAAAGTAGCCGGGAAAGTCATCGAGAAACTTCTCCAGCGCCGGAACAAACTCCGACGGCACATCCTGGCTCACTCCGCCGATCCGTATGTAGTTGTAAAGCAGCCGCTGGCCGCAAGCCATCTCAAAAAGATCAACGATTTTTTCCCGTTCCCGCCACATCAGCAGGAGCGGCGTCATCATTGCGCCCAGATCATTAAGGAAAAAACCTACCGCGATCAGGTGATTGACCATTCGCTGCAATTCACACATGATCACCCGGAGGTATTCCGCCCGCTCCGGAACCTCGATTCCCATCAGCTTCTCCACGCTGAGGCAATAGCTGAAATTGCCCGCCATGGAGGAAACATAGTCGAGTCGGTCCGTAAAAGGGATGTTCTGGGTATAGGTGCGGCCTTCGGCCAGCTTTTCTATTCCCCGGTGCAGATAGCCGAACATTGGCTCCATTTCCCGGACTACTTCTCCATCCAGCGTCACCCGCATTCGGAAGACGCCATGCGTCGAGGGATGGTGGGGCCCCATATTCACCGTGACAAGTTCAGTTTTCAGCGGCATATCACCTAAGCCTTCGGCTTACCGAAGTCCTTTCTGAGCGGATACCCTTCAAATCCGTCCCACAGAACGATCCGCTTCAAATTGGGATGCCCGATAAACCGGATTCCCATCAGATCGAAGATCTCCCGCTCCTGCAACTCCGCTCCCCGCCATAAGGCGGTGATCGAGGCGATTCCCGGGTTCTCCCGATCCGAAACACGCGCCTTAACACACAGGGTGTGTCTCATTGTTATCGATGTCAGGTGATAGACGATCTCAAAGTGGTCATTGTTATCGACCGCCGTGACGCCGTTGAGATAGTTGAAGTCGAAATCCGGCGGCTCCTTGAGGAAACGCATCACCTCGACTGTTTTCCCCGGTGCAATGACAACTGTGGCTTCGCTGCTCTCAACCACAGCATCGGGTATCTTCTCTGTGATTTTGCCGGCTACTTCGGTCCCGATAAGCGCTTTGAGCTTCACTGATGCAACCTCGGCAGACCGATGTTCCCTTTGAGATATCCCTGTTGCTGGATCTTCTCGTGGAGCTTGATCAGGCCATGATAGAGCCCCTCCGGCCTCGGAGGGCATCCCGGAATATAGACATCCACCGGGATGATCCGGTTTACGCCCGGCACCACGCTGTAGGATTGGGCGAATGTGCCTCCGCTGATGGCACAGGATCCCATCGCCAGCACCCATTTAGGTTCGGCCATCTGGTCGTAGAGCCGACGCAGAGCAGGCGCCATCTTCCACGTAAGGGTTCCGGAGACGATGATCATGTCGGCCTGGCGCGGCGAAGGCCGCATGACTTCCATTCCGAACCGGGCCATATCCCACCGGCTGCCGGCAGCGGCCATCATTTCAAAGGCGCAGCACGCCAGACCAAAGAACATCGGCCACAGCGAGCGCTTTCGCGCCCACCCCAATGCCGCATCGGCCGTGGTCAACATGATATTGCCGTGATCGACCCCGGAGAGCCACGCATCAGGATCGGGAATCGGCTCCCTGGAGCTGGCTATCAAGTCTCTAATAGCTAACCCCTCATCCTTGTCAACGTCCTGGCTGGAATAAGGGATGATCAGACGATCTTGATCCGGCATGCTATTTCCACTCCAGCGCTTTCTTCCGCCAGGCATACAAAAAGCCGATCAGCAGGATGGAGATGAAAACGATCACCCCCACCAGCCCGTAAACCTTGGCCGAACGGCTCAGTCCCAGGAAATGCGCTGCCCAGGGAAACAAGAACAGTGCCATGATGTCCAGAACAACAAATAGAATAGCGAAGGTGTAGTAATGGAAATTGAACTGCGCCCAGCCATTACCCAGCGGTTTCATGCCGCACTCATAGATCTCCTGCTTAACGCTGCTGGGCTTCTGGGGAATCACGCCACCGCGTCTGAGAACAAGAGGGAGCGCGATAAGCAAGAAAGGGAATACTAATGCTAAAGCAGTAAAAAGTCCCAGAGTGCCTAGTGTCATGTCACGTAATGATTGACGGATAAAGCCGTCTCAATTTTACCCTGGCGTCGTCTATGGTAAAATGCCAATTAATCTTGGCATTTAGATTGTTTCTGCTCTTGCACCATGCCTCGACTTCTTTCGTTACCGTGGAGATGTGATCAA
>JAQTRE010000038.1 GCA_028711995.1 Dehalococcoidia bacterium
CGATGCGCTTGCCAGAAAATATCCCGGGGCCGCATCGGACTGGGCATGGCAATTTGTTTTCCCCTCCAGAGCTCTCTCCACAGACCCCCGATCCGGTGCCATCAGGCGACATCACATCCACCCGGCTAGCCTTCAGAGAGCGGTGCAACGAGCATCACAACTGGTCCATCTCACAAAACCGGTGAGTTGCCATACTTTTCGCCACAGCTTTGCCACTCATCTCCTGGAAAGCGGCCATGATATTCGAACCGTTCAGGACCTTCTGGGCCACAAAGATGTTTCCACCACCATGATCTATACCCACGTTCTCAATCAGGGACCTCTGGGGATCAGAAGCCCTCTCGATCATCTTTGACATTTGATACCACCCGCCAGGAGAAACGATTCCGAATTGTAATCGCCGGGTCTCCCTGCTATGATGACTTCCGTGTTAACGCCAAAGGCAGGCAGAAAACCACTTGGCCTCAGCCCTAACGTCTTCTTTCTGGGCATCGTGAGCTTCCTCACCGATGTCTCCAGCGAGATGATTTTCACCCTCTTGCCTCTCTTTCTGCATAATGTGCTTCAAGCAGGCATGCCGATTATCGGACTCATCGAGGGGATTGCCGAGAGCACCGCCACGCTGTTCAAGGTGGTCAGCGGCTGGTTGAGCGATAGGCTGGGAAAACGGAAGATATTAACGGCCTGGGGATATGGTATTTCCACGATAGCCAAACCGTTTTTGTATTTCGCCGGATCATGGGTGGCCGTGCTCCTGGTGAAGTTTGCCGATCGTACCGGGAAGGGAGTGCGCAATTCCCCACGCGATGCGCTGTTGGCCGATTCCACTGCCCCCGGCGAACTGGGCAAGAGCTTTGGCTTCCATCGAGCCCTGGATACACTCGGTGCAGTGGTCGGGATAGGGATAGCCGCCGCCGTCGTTTTTTTCCTGCAACAGAATGGCGTGGAACTCGATCGCTCCACCTTCCAGACCTTGGTACTGGTCGGAGTGGTTCCGGCAGCGATTGCCGTGGTGATTGTTGTGTTTCTGGTCCACGATATCCGGACTGAGAAGAAGGCTGATCTGCATATTCCGCCGAAGTCGGATGCATCCCTAAAACCGAAGTTTGATAAGCGCTTCAAAGTGTTCCTGGCGATCATGATCGTCTTCAGCCTGGGGAATTCGAGCGATGCCTTTCTGGTGTTGCGAGCTCAAAATCTGGGGCTCTCGGTTTTCCACATCCTTCTCGTGTTTGCGTTCTTCAATCTGGTCTATGCCCTGATCGCATTCCCCGCGGGCAGGCTCTCCGATAAGCTGGGCCGAAGAAAGGTGATCTTCACGGGCTGGTCCATTTATGCCCTGAGCTACTTTGGGTTCGCCTTAGCTTCACAGTGGTGGCAAATATGGCTTGTTTTCGGGCTATATGGAGTATATTATGGTATTGCCGAAGGGGTCGCCCGGGCATTTGTGGCTGACATGGTGGAAACAGAAAAAAGAGGTACGGCCTACGGCCTGTTTCATGCCGCTATAGGGATATCGGTCCTTCCGGCAAGTGTTATCGCCGGGCTGTTGTGGAATTGGATCAACCCCGCTGCGCCCTTCTACTTTGGCGCAGTTCTGGCAGGGATCGCTGCCATCTCTCTCATCGCCCTGGTTCGGGAATGAAAAACATGCAAGAAGTGTTGCAACAGGTTGATGAAATCGGTATTCCATCCGGCTCGCTCTGGGGGCGGATGATTCGGGCAGCCAGGCTGGATGCCGCCTTTTATGAAGAGATCAAGGAAGATGGTTCGGCGACCACTCAGGCATTTAAAGCGCTGATGGTAGCATGTGCCGCCACCGGAATCGGCTGGGGAATTTCGATCTTCATTAAAGACGGGATGGGCTTGCTGTCAATGACCCTGTTGGTGGGTTTCGCACTGGCCCTGTCCACCTGGTTATTGGGATCTTACGCCATCTATCTGGTGAGCACCAAACTGCTTCGAACCGGAGAGACTCAGGCAACTTTTAAGGGGACGCTTCGGGCCATTGGCTTTGCTAACGCTCCCAATACGATTGGAATCCTCCTGTTTGTTCCTTTTCTGGGTCCATTCATATTCCTGCTCACCCTGCTCTGGACTTTCGTCGCTGATGTCATTGCGGTACGGGAAGTCTTCAGTTTTTCCACTTCGCGTGCCGTTGTTGCCTGCATCGTTGGACCGGTTCTCGCTGTATCGGTGATCGTGGCTCCTTTTCTGACGCTGGCTATCATCGCTAAACTTGCTTAGCAAAGTCATTCCCTCTTCGATATAATAAGGCTATGAATCTGGAATACTATGAAGACATCAGCCTGGCCCAGAAGTGGAAGTCCAGGGCGTATCCCCTCTCTCAGAAAGAAATGGTTGAATTTGCCACGGTGTGGGAGCCGAGAGCCTATCACGTCGATCCCGAGTTTGCCCGGAACACCAAATTTGGCGGTCTGATTGCCACCGGGAATCACCTGATCTCGATTGCTTATCGCCTCGTCTATGAGATGTCCTGTGAGAAAACGCCTCCAACGGCGTTCATCGTCGGGCTGGGGCTGGATGAGATTCGGTTCCTGGTCCCTGCCCGGCCCGGAGATATCCTGGTACTGGAGAGGGAAGTGATCTCCATGAGGGAATCCAAGAGCAACCCGGAAGCCGGAATCGTTACTTATGCCAACCGGCTGCTCAATCAGAAAGAGGAGCGAGTCTTTACTATGAACAGCTCCTGTCTGGTCGAACGGCGTCGCAATCGTTAGCACTTGCTGGCAAAGAAGGCTTCAGGCTGGTGTGCCGAAGGGTGTGGAGTCGGACGATTTCAACATCCCGTAAAGGGGGAAGATGTCGATAATGACCAGGCGTGAGAAGATCATCGCTTACGCGATCGTCATGGCAATGCAAGTCTCCTTTGCGGCATCGATGATCCTGTTCATGGTATTCCTCTTTGGCGGTTCCCTGGAAATCGTGGACCTGAATCTCAATGAAACCGCGTTGATCGCCTTCAATGCTTTTCTCGCTCTGGTGTTTTTCGCTCATCACAGCATCATGCTTCACAAGTCCTCCCGAAAATGGCTGTCCAGATTCGTCTCGCTCTACTATCAGGTTTCTCTGTTCACAGTGACCTCGGCATTTCTCCTGATATTGCTGGTCATCCTGTGGCAGCCATCGGAGCACTTTATTTTCGAGGTCAGCAGTGGTTTGCGCTGGGTGTTTCGCGCCTTCTATTTTCTGGCTATCGGTCTGATGATGTGGACCATGGCGACCTTAAAAGATGACCTGGCCGCCGCAGATCCGATAATGACTCGCTTGCGTGGCCTCTGTACTGATAGGAAACCCTTCATCGTGGCTGGTCCGTACCGCTGGATTCGACACCCGTTCTATTTTGCCATGCTGGTATCGATCTGGTCGTTCCCGGATTTGACGGCCGATCGTCTTCTGTTTGATGTGCTGGCGACGGTCTGGATTGTATTGGGAACCAAGCTTGAGGAACGCGATATGGTGTCCGATATCGGTGAACCCTATCGAGTGTATCGGCAGAAAGTGCCTATGCTGATCCCATATCATATCCGGCCGATTGCCGGATGACGGGCCCATTATTATCGATCCAATCAAAGGAGGTAGCTAATCCATGGATCAGAAGATCGCGCTGGTAACCGGAGGTTCCAGCGGCATTGGGAAAGCCATCACCGAACAACTTGCTGCCAACGGATTCTATGTATTCGCTGCTGCTCGGAGGCTGGACCGGCTGGAATTGCTTCGATCCGAAACCATCGAACCGCTTTGCCTCGATGTCACCGATCCCGCCGCCACGCAGACTGCAATCAAGCACATTCAGTCAACCAAGGGGCGTCTCGATGTTCTGGTGAATAACGCCGGGTACGGTCTCTATGGGACGCTCGAAGGTCTCACCTTGGACCAGGCACACCATCAATTCGATGTCAACGTGTTTGGGTTGGCCCAGGTGACCAAGGCGGTTCTACCTCTCATGCGCCAGCAGCAGGCAGGAACTATCGTGAACATCGCGTCTGTTGTCGGCAGAGTGGCCTTGCCGGTGGCCGGATGGTATTGCGCCTCAAAGCACGCCGTTGAAGCGCTCTCCGATGCCATGCGCGGTGAATTGAAGCCGTTTGGCATCAAGGTCATCGTGATCGAGCCCGGCGCCATCAAGACTGAATTCGACGATGTTGCCCTTGGCACGCTCGATAGCAGCGCTGATCTTGAAGCCTACCAACCGATGGTGAACGGCTTTCGCAAAGTGATACAGACCACATATGGCAAGGCTCCGGGACCGGAGGTAATTGCCAGGACCGTTCTCAAAGCCGTGACTTCGAAGAATCCTCGACCCCGGTATGCCATTCCTTTTGACGCCAAATCGTCGATCCTGTTCAAGAAGATATTCGGCGACCGCATTATGGATCGGATGATCCGGCAGCAGCTCAAGAAATAGCGCCTGTGTCCCCCAAGAGTGGGGGCAAGGGGGTTGATCATGACTCAATCAGAGCATCCTTGCCAGATTCTTTGCGTTCGAGTATGCCCCGCAGGGAGAATTGTTGACGGGGGTGGAGGTCTGGTGTAGTCTAGATGTGCGCTGGCGAGGGCATGATGAACATTCAGCTTTATGATACCACCCTGCGGGACGGCGCCCAGAGAGAGGGCGCGTCCTTCTCGGTTGAAGACAAGGTGAAAATCGCTCGGAAGATCGATGAACTTGGCGTTCACTTTATCGAAGGCGGGTGGCCGGGAGCCAATCCCAAGGACACGCAGTTCTTCGAGCGCATGAGAGCTATCTCGCTCGCCAATTCCACTCTGGTCGCTTTCGGAAGCACCCGCCGTGCTCATAGCCGGGCAGAAGAAGATCCCAATCTCCAGGATTTGCTGAACACCGGAACAAAGGTAATTACCCTAGTAGGCAAGGGGTCTCTGGAGCATGTCAACAAGATTCTGAGGACCAGCCCGGAAGAGAACCTGGCGATGATCACCGACTCCATCCGCTATCTAAAGTCCAAAGGAAAGACGGTTTTCTGGGATGCCGAGCATTTCTTCGATGGCTACAAGGGTGATGCTCCGTATTGCCTGCGGACTATTGAGGTTGCCGCTGCAGCGGGTGCCGATGCTGTTGTTCTCTGCGATACCAACGGGGGAACGTTGCCCACTGAAGTGTTCACTATTGTGGAAGAGGCCCGGAAATATGGCGTTCCCATGGGTATTCATGCGCACAACGATGCGGAGCTGGCAGTGGCCAATACCCTGGCCGCAGTGCAGGCCGGTGCCACACACGTGCAAGGCACAATCAATGGCTATGGAGAGAGGTGCGGCAATGCCAATCTCTGTTCTATTATTCCCTCGCTCATGTTCAAAATGGGAATGGAATGCATCGGTCCCGAACACCTTGCCAGGCTCACCGAAGCATCCCGTTACGTCAGCGAGGTGGCCAACCTGCCTCATGATCCCCAGTTCCCTTATGTGGGGAAAAACGCCTTCGGGCACAAGGGCGGGATGCATATTGCGGCCATGGCCAAGGCAGAGGAAAGCTATCAGCATATCGACCCGATTCTGGTGGGGAACCGAAGCCATATCCTTGTCTCAGAGCTTTCCGGCGTGAGCACTATCATCTACAAAGCAAAGGAGAAAGGGCTCGATTTCCTGGCGCAGAAGGCGCAGGCCAAGGAGATATTGAAGCGGATCAAGGACCTGGAAGCCCAGGGGTTCAAATACGATAATGCCGAAGCCTCCTTTGAGGTGTTACTGCGCCGTGCTCAGCCGGGATATCAGCCGCCATTTGAACTGGTGGACTTCATGGTGGTCGTGGAGAAGAATCGCCGCCGTTCCGCCTCCGAGAGTGATTCAACCCTCTCTGAAGCGATGGTCAAGGTGAAAGTCGGCGGCGAAATTTTCCACACAGCGGCGGAGGGAAACGGTCCGGTCAACGCTCTGGATGCTGCTTTACGGAAAGCATTGCTACAGTTCTATCCCGAACTCAGGATCGTGAAGCTGATCGACTATAAAGTCCGTATTCTGGAAGAAAGCGAGGGCACCGAATCGGGAGTGCGAGTGCTCATCGAGTCAAGCGATGGTGAACAGGAATGGCACACTGTGGGCAGCTCCACCAACATTATCGAAGCCAGCTGGATCGCCCTGGCCGACAGTATGGAGTACTGGCTGCAGCGAAAGAGGGGCTAAAGGCCGTTTATCAGTTATCAGTAGGGGCGACAATTCTGTCCGTCCTTCGGGAAGAGGGTGAAGGGACACTTCCCTTCCGGGGGTTTGGGGGTGTCCCCCAAATCCCTTAACCTTCCCCCAAGAGTGGAGGCAAGGGGGTTGAACAGAATTCGATCAGGATTCTGTTAAAGAACCTCAGATTAAGTGGTGCAGGATACTTCCTGCCGGGGTTTTAGAGCCTGCCGTGGGAGTGTTCCAAGTCTGGTTGTCAGGGTCTAAGAGAGTGCAGATACGCCTCTTTGCCGGGGTTTTAGGGGTGTCCCCTAAACTTCTTTTCTTCCCCCAAGAGTGGGGGTCAGGGGGTTGATCAAAGATTTCCCACTGGAACAAGGAGACGATAACGAATTTACTATGCCGACACTTTATGTGGTAGCCACCCCAATTGGCAATCTGAAGGACGTGACCATGAGGGCCATCGAGGTCTTGCGCGAGGTTGGCCTGATTGCGGCCGAGGATACTCGCAGGACCAAACAGCTCCTTTCTGCTTATGAGATCAAAACTCCCCTGACCAGCTACCATGAGCACAACAAGAAATATAAACTCCCCCATCTGATGCGATCCCTTGAGGAAAAAGACATTGCCCTGGTTTCGGAGGCCGGCATGCCTGGAATTAACGATCCGGGATACGAGCTTATTCGAGCGGCGATCGACCAGGATATCAGCGTGGTTCCTGTTCCGGGACCATCGGCCATCGTCACTGCCCTTGCTGTATCGGGGATCACTGCCGAGCAGTTCACCCACCTGGGATTCCTGCCGCGGAAAAAGGGTGCCAGGCGCAGGCTCTTTGAATCCTTCATCGACGAGCCGCGGGCTATTGTTGCTTTCGAATCACCCTATCGCCTGTTGGCCACACTCAGAGACCTGGGCGAGGTATTCGGGGAAGACCGGAAGATCGCCGTTTGCCGGGAGATGACCAAAGTATATGAGGAAATCTTCCGCGGCACGGTGAGCCAGGCCCTGGAGCACTTTTCCGAACCCAGAGGAGAGTTCACCCTGGTCATCGAGGGGAAGGCTAGAAAGAAATCAGAGAACTCTGGCCTCTGAACTGTCTAATCGGTCCTGTCTTTGCGAGTTCCCAATTTCGCGGGAGGGATACACCCGACAAGAAACTCCGCACGACAAGGCAATCACACCCCATTCGTCTTTCCGGCGAAAGCCGGAATCCAGTCTCCAGCCTCTACCCCTGGTCCCCGGTCTTCACCGGGGAGACGGATTAACGCTTCTCCCCTTGTAATCAGGGGGTTTCTGAACAGAAGCCGAAAGGCGACGAAGCAATCTCAGAACAACTGAAGAAAGGGATTGCCGCGCTGAAGCTCGCAATGACACTTTAATCCTGTTCAGGCGATACGATATTCCCCGGACGGGTAAAACCCATAGAACGATGCCCCTTGCTTTTTTGGGAGTCCTTTCCCGCCCTGCCTCTGCCTACCCATCTTCTTTGACACCCATAGACGAAACTGCTAATCTTAATACGCATTTCCATATCTAGGAGGACTTGAAGTGTCCAAAGCAACCCCGGGAAAAGTGACCATGGAAAAACTCGTCTCGCTGTGCAAGCGGCGGGGCTTTATCTTTCAATCCAGCGAGATTTACGGCGGTCTGGCTTCCTGCTGGGATTACGGCCCCTTGGGTGTGGAGCTCAAGAACAACGTCAAGGCTGCCTGGTGGCAATCGGTCGTCAGGGAGCGCGATGATGTGGTCGGCCTGGATGCGGCCATCCTGATGCATCCCAAAGTCTGGGTGGCCAGCGGACACGTAGCCACCTTCGCCGACCCGCTGGTGGACTGTAAGGGCTGCAAGCAACGCTGGCGCGCCGACCATCTCAAAGGGGATAAGTGCCCGGAGTGCGGCGGCGAACTCACCGAAGCCCGCATGTTCAACTTGATGTTCAAGACGTGCATGGGTCCGGTGGAAGACGCATCGGCCCAGGTTTACCTGCGCCCGGAGACTGCTCAGGGCATCTTCGTCAACTTCCAGAATGTGATGACTTCCATGCGCAAGAAGCTTCCCCTGGGTATTGCCCAGGTCGGCAAGTCCTTCCGCAATGAGATCACTCCGGGGAATTTTACCTTCCGCACGCGCGAGTTCGAACAGATGGAGATCGAATACTTTGTCAAGCCGGGGACCGATCAAGAGCGGTTCGAGCACTGGGTAAATGAGCGTTTCAACTGGTATATCAATCTGGGAATCAAGCCGGAAAACCTCCGCCTTCGCCCTCACGATAAACAAGAACTGGCTCATTACGCCAAGGGCTGCACCGATGTCGAATACCTGTTCCCCATCGGCTGGTCGGAGCTGGAGGGAATCGCCAACCGCGGTGACTTCGATCTCACTCAGCATGCCAAGTTCAGCGGACAGAACCTGGAGTATTTCGATGAGCAGACCAAGGAACATTATATTCCGTATGTGATCGAACCTTCAGCGGGGGCAGACCGGGGCACGCTTGCTTTCCTGGCCGATGCCTACGCTGAGGAATTGGACGAAAAAGAAGATCTGCGAGTGGTGCTGCACTTCCATCCCAAACTGGCCCCGATCAAGGCGGCCATCCTGCCGCTGAGTCGCAATGAGAAGCTGGTACCTATGGCGCATGATCAAATTTTTGCCGATCTTCGCAAGGACTTCATGGTCCAGTACGATGATTCCCAGAGCATCGGCAAACGCTACCGGCGTCAGGACGAGATCGGCACGCCCTTCTGCATCACGGTAGACTTCCAGACGCTGGAGGATAACCAGGTCACCATCCGGGATCGGGACTCGCAGAAACAGATCCGCATTCCGGTTGCCGAACTCAAGAAATGCCTGAGGGCTAAGCTGGACGGAGAGGCCTTTGAAGTTCTGCCTCCCGGCGGGAAACTGCTGGGTTCCGCCGGGTAGGGGGGTATTGCTATACGCTCTCAGGGCATATGCGATATGCCCCTACGGATAAGGAAAAACATGCCAAAAATCAATACCACAGAATTAACGGAAAAAGACCTCAAGGCGACTCTTGTTGACTGGGGAGAGCCCGAATATCGTGCTAAGCAGATCCTCGACTGGGTTTACCGCAAGGCGATCACCGAATTCGCTGCCATGAGCAATCTTCCGCCCAAGCTGCGGGAGCGCCTGGATGCCGAGTTTACCTATCAATCGCTGGCGCCCGTAACGGAATCGAGATCGCGGGACGCCAACACCACCAAGTTGCTCTTTAAGCTGCAAGACGGGAAGACGATCGAATCTGTCCTGATGCGCTATGAGAAGAGGCGAACCGTCTGCGTTTCCTCTCAAGTCGGTTGCGCTTTCGGATGTCCCCTGTGCGTCACCGGAACCGGCGGGTTCGAGCGGAATCTGACTCCTGCAGAGATCATCGACCAAGTTCTTTTCTTCTCGCGCCAGCTCAGAGCAGAGGACAAATCGGTGACCAATGTGGTTTTCATGGGCATGGGAGAACCGCTGGTGAATTTTGGAGCCGTCTGGAGGGCCATCGAGAGCTTTATCTCTCCGGATCTTCTGGGGATTGGCGCCCGACACATTACCATCTCCACTGCCGGGATTCCGCCCGGCATCAAGAAGCTGAGCCAGAAGAGATTACAGGTGGGATTGGCGGTTTCTCTGCATGCGCCTGATAATGCCCTTCGCGATAAGCTGGTTCCGCCCAACCGGATGTACCCGCTGGAGATTCTCATCCCGACGTGCCAGAGCTATGTGGAAGCTACTAATCGCCGTATCACCTTTGAATATGCCCTCATTGCCGATATCAATGACTCGCCGCAGCAAGCCATTCAACTGGGCAATCTCCTGCGGGGAATCAACTGCTATGTGAATTTGATACCTGTCAACCAATCTGCCAATCCGCAATTTAAACCGCCCCACCGGGCCAGGGTCCAGGCCTTCAGCGAGACACTGACCCGCCATCACGTGGCCAATACCGTTCGCCTTGCCAGGGGCACTGATATCGAGGCTGGTTGCGGCCAACTGCGAGCGCGGATGGAAGATATTTCCTCAGAGTGAGTTGGAGCACCAACTTGTCATACTATAAAAATAGCCTTTTAACCGATCCCCCTGAGCATGTCGAAGGGTCGTTCATGATTCGATAGGACCGCCACGAACGGTACTTCATCCTTTGTGATGCTGGTTATCCAACGTCTGCGACATCTAGGAAATTTAACATGTCTGAAAACACTGTCCCTCTCCTGAAATTTCTTTGCGAATCGGGCGTCGGCTCCCGGCGAAAGATGGCCGATGCCATCAAGCAAGGCCTCGTGCAGGTCAATAGAGTCACTGCAGAGGATTTTAGACAACCGCTGGACCCGTCAAAGGATGTGGTCACTCTCGATGGACAGCGAGTGAATTCCGCTAAACCCCAGTCGATATATCTGATGATGAACAAGCCCCCGGGAATTATCACCACCGCCAGCGACGAAATGGATCGTCAGACGGTGCTGGAACTGTTGCCTGCCAAATACCGTTCCTTGCGACTTTACCCCGTCGGTCGGCTGGACAAGGACAGCAGCGGACTTTTGCTGCTGACTAACGATGGTGACTTGACCTATCAGCTCACTCATCCCAAGTTCGAGCACGAGAAGGAGTACTGGATCGCCCTGAACGGAACGCTCGAGCCCCCAGAAATACAGAAGCTGGAGCAGGGCATCGAACTGGACGACGGCATGACTTATCCGGCGCGGATCAGACAAATTCAGAACTCCTCGCTGTTCAACTATAGTATTACCATCCATGAGGGGCGCAAACGGCAGGTCCGCCGCATGTTCGAATCGCTGGGATACCGAGTTCAGACCCTCAAGCGCATGCGAATCGGCGCCCTCTGGCTGGGCGACCTTAAAGAGGGCCAGGTGCGAGAGCTCTCCAAAGCTGAGATAAGGGCCCTTCGCAAACCGCCGCTGCATGGCAAGAAAAAGGGGTAATATCCGTTCACAGGTCAACGCCAAGATTGGTGAAATACCCATTGCTCACTATTGGCAGCAAGAGTATAATCAAGCAAAAGCAAACAACGACGTGGAGCGTTCTTTGTTTTGGCCAGAGGGCCAGTCAGCGTTCTCACCACAAAGAAAGTGTTGCCATGAAAAAACCGGGCGTCGGCAAAATCAGAGGGTTACAGCAAATCGCCACTTCGGAAGGCATCTTCGCGATGTGTGCCATGGACCATCGCGGGTCTCTCCAGGAGATGATCGATAAAAAGAACCCCAAGGCGGTGGGCTTTCAGCAAATGATCGAGTACAAGCAGGAGCTGTGTGCTGCGCTTGCTCCTCACTCCAGCGCTGTGCTGCTGGACCCTAATTTCGGAGCAGCACAATGTATCGCCAATGGCGATCTGCCCGGCAACACTGGCTTACTGGTGAGCATGGAAGCCACGGGATATGGTGGTGGGGCAGAAGGGCGCGTGACCGAGCTTCTCCAGAATTGGAATGCCGCCAAGATCAGGCGGATGGGTGGTTCTGCGGGGAAGCTGCTGCTCTATTACAGGCCCGATCTGAAGGAACTGGCGGAAAAACAACTGGAAGTGGTCAAAAAGGCGGCCGACGATTGCTCCGGGTCGGACCTTCCTTTTCTGGTAGAACCCAAAACCTATCCCATCGGCGATGAGAAAAAGAAACCGGAAACTCTGGCAGCCAAACTGCCGAAGCTGGTCATCGATACCGCCCGGCAGATTACTCAGCTGGATGTCGATGTTCTCAAAGCGGAGTTCCCAGCCGACGTGAAATTCGAAAAGGATGAAGGGAAGCTGCTGGACTTTTGCCAGCAGCTGAATGAAGCCTCGCGCGCGCCCTGGGTGATCCTGAGCGCCGGCGTGGATTATGAAACCTTTACTTGGCAGGTCAAGATCGCTTGCAGTGCCGGAGCATCCGGTTTTCTGGGCGGCCGAGCCGTCTGGCAGGAAGCAATGGAGATCAAGGACAAGAAAGAGCGTATGCGCTATCTTTCAACCACTGGCGCGGATAGAATGAAACGCCTGGCTGAAATAGCCGCCCAATATGGCTCCCCCTGGTACAAAAAGCTTGGAGCAGCCAGTGGGAAGATCGCCGATATCCCGGCTGATTGGTATGAGTCATATTAGCTTCCTGCATAGGCCTGCTTTCGACCCAAACCTAGAAGTGTCCCAAATTCAGAGATCAGCAGTCAAGTGCCGGTAGGAGCGATCTTTGGCTCGCCCTAACACCCAAGGTAAACAGAAAGACATGGATTTCGTATCGAGTATGGAATGACATTTAAGGGCGTGCAGAGGGCTTTCCCTTTGCCGGGGGTTTGGGGGTGTCCCCCAGATTCAACAATCCCCCCAACGAGTGGGGGTTAGGGGGCTGAGTTAGATTGTGTCAATACTCTGATTCGGCTTTCAGAGGCAAGTAAAGACGACCCTTAACTGATTACTAGAAAAGGCAGATGCAATAAAGCTAATGTTATCGATAACCGGCTATGGGGGTGTGGGAGAGATCGGGGGAAACAAGGTCCTTCTTGAAGATCAGGACACCCGCCTCTTTTTCGATTTCGGATTCCCTTTCAAGAAGCGCGCCCGGTATTTTGATGAAAACCTCAACCCACGTCCCGGCGCCGGCCTCCTTGATCTGCTGGAAATGGGACTTCTTCCACCTCTCAAAGGTATCTATCGAGAGGACTTGGCCAAGGAAAACCTCTGGCAGAAATTCATCCCTTCGCCGCAATTCCGGAAGCTGAACGTCGATGGCGTCTTGCTCACCCACGCCCATGCAGATCACAGCGGATACATTTCGTTTCTGAAGGATGATATTCCCATCTACACCACCATCATGACGGCTTTCATCTCCAAAGCCATGCAGGATAGCACCCCTCCGAATTTTGAAAGGGAGGTCTGCTATTCCATGCCCAAGGGAACCAAGAAGGGATATCTGCGTTCCCAGGGAACCTACAAACCACGCCCATTTGTCTTCATGAACTGTCCTGCCCTCAGTGAAGAAGCTCAAGACTTCTGGTATTCATCGCCCACACGTAAAACTCCACTCGGCACTCAACCCTATCGATGTATGCCGGAAAAGATCGGGAAACTCAAACTGCAAGCCTTTCCAGTAGATCACTCCATTCCCGGAGCTGCCGCTTTTGCCGTGGAGACGTCTGCGGGCTGGGTCGGATATACGGGCGACCTCCGATTTCATGGAAGGGCTTGCCGCCAGACAGAGCAGTTCGTCGAAGAAATGCATCGACTCGCCCCCCATGTCCTCCTGTGCGAAGGCACACGCTTGAAGGAGGAGCGCGGGGCCACGGAAGAAGAGGTTTTCGAGAACTGCCTGAAGGTTGTCAACCAGGCGAAGGGATTGGTGATCGCCGATTTTGGAGCCCGTAATGTGGAGCGATTGATTACCTTCTATAATATCGCCAAGCAGACGCAACGGAAGCTGGTCATCATGGGAAAAGATGCCTATCTGCTCGATGCCATGCATCTGGCCTCGGAGAGAGTCCCTTCGATTGGCTATTCCACCGATGTCTTGATCTATAAGGACTTCAAATCGAGGGTCTCTTCATGGGAAGGCGCAATCCATCGGCGCTACGAGGATAAGATCATCACACCGCCTTATGTTCGCGAGAACGCAGGCGATCTCATCCTTTGTTTCAGCTTCTGGGACTCTCTCGACCTCATCGATATCGCGCCGCCGCCGGGAGGAACTTATATTTATTCGGCCAGTGAGGTATTCGATGAGGAAGGCGCCATGGATATGCGACGTCTGGCCAATTGGATCGATCACTTCGGGATGAAGGCAATTGGCTTGCCCAGAGAGGAGTTGAACTGGGCCATCCCTGAAAATGAGAGGGGATACCATTCCTCGGGACACGCCTGCGGAACCGACCTCCTCGATCTCATTCGCCGCATCAATCCGCGGATACTGGTCCCCATTCACACCGAGGACCCGGATTATTTCATCCGAAACCTCAAGGATACCGGCATCGAGATTCGGGTGCCGGTTGAGGGTCAGCCGTTGAACTTTCCCTGACAGCGGTAACAGCGATCAGTAGTAGTGCGTGCAGGGGCGATCCTTATGCTCGCCCGTTGGGAAAAATTACCCTCACCCCGGATCAAGTCTGGGGCCCGATCTAATCTCTCCATCAAGAGAGAGGGATTTTAAAGAGTGCAGAGATACTTCTCTGCCGGGGTTTGGGGGTGTCCCCCATATCCTCCTCCTTCCCCCAAGATTGGGGGCTAGGGGGTTGATAAAATAAGAAACCTTTCTGGAAGACGCCGAATCAAGAAGGTCATAAACAATTGGTAAAAAAGGAGCACTCGTGAGTTCAGATATCGATGAAATCACTATCAGCTATGAAGAAGAAGGGCAGCTGGTGGTCAAGGAACTGGGTAAGGAAATCCTATCCAAAGGCGCCTGGGCGACTATCATCTTCCGGTACCGACAATGGGAGCGCGCCAAGAATGGCTATGGCCCGGACCGCTTTTCCATCCGCCGCTATCGCAAGATGAACGATGAATACCGGCAGCAGGCCAAATTCAATATCTCCAGCCGGGACCAGGCATCGAAAATTGTCGGCGCTCTGCAAAAGTGGCTTCAGGAACCGGCTGAAGCAGACGAATCCGGGGAATCGGACGAGTAAGTTCTCCCTCTGAACTTCTGCCCTTGAAGGAGACCGGGCATGACTCGCCGCATCCTGCATATCGACCTCGATGCCTTCTTCGTCTCGGTGGAGCAGGTGCTCAACCCTGAACTGCGAGGCAAGCCGGTGGTGGTCGGCGGTCATCCCGATAGCCGAGGCGTGGTGGCGTGTGCCTCCTATGAGGCGCGCGCCTTTGGCCTGCATGCCGCCATGCCGATTGCCACTGCCAGAAGACTTTGCCCCCAGGCCATTTTCCTCTCCGGGAACTTTGCGACATATCGCAAATACTCCACTAAGTTCTTTGAAATCCTGGCCGATTTCAGTCCGGATATCGAGCCTGGAGGTCTCGATGAGGCCTATATCGACATGACTGGCTTCGAACCCCTCTATGGTCCAACCCGTGAGACGGCACTCAAGATCAAGGGCCGCCTCAGGAATGAGCTGGGGCTGGTGGCTTCCATCGGCATCGCCTCCGGCAAGGTGATTGCCAAAGTCGCCTCCGATTTCTCCAAACCGGATGGGCTGATCGAGATCGCTCCCGGCGAACAGAGGGCCTTTCTGGCTCCCTTACCGGTGAAACGCTTACCTGGAGTGGGGCCAAAAATGCAGCAGGTTTTGAAAAGGATCGGGGTTATCACCATTGGGCAGTTGGCCGAGTTACCCGTTTCCTTGCTGAAGAAGACCTGCGGCGTCTACGGGGAATCGCTGCATCTCCATGCCAACGGCATCGATGAGAGCGACGTGATGGCTCCCGGACCGGCCAAGTCCATCAGTCGTGAGGTGACGCTTCAGAAGGATACTCTTGATGATCGCCTGCTGAAGGCGACCTTGCGTTATCTCACCGAACGAGTGGGGGCAGATCTTCGAAGTCAGGGCAAACAGTCAAAGTGTGTCACCCTGAAGCTGAGGTACGCCGATTTCGACACCATCACCCGCAGCCAGACAATGAAGGTCGCCAGCGGAGTGGATCAAGTCATCTTTGAAGTCGGCGTTGGCTTGCTGGAGAAAACGCTGGCCCAGCGCAGATACCCGGTGCGGCTGATCGGCATCAGAGTGTCCAGCCTAGCCACTGAAGCCAGTCAGCTCAACATGCTGGACAACTCGGCCGAGCGCTTAGTCTATCTCAATAAGGCCATCGACCGCATTCGCCAGAAGTACGGCTTTGGAGCCATTGAGACAGGCCGCACGCTCCCCCTGAGAGAAGACTTCCCCTCGAAAACTTATGTTGTGGAGTAGAGTTTCCGGGTAGCCGGGCCGACGTCGGCCCGGCTACCCTTTGCATGCCATTTTTGTTGAACTTGTCCTCTACCCGATCGGAGAGCGGGAATCCATGATCTAGGTATAGGGAATGAACCTTTCCCATCCGAACAGCGTATAGTTTTTAGAAATGGCAGATTTGGTCGAGAGATGGCAATCCGGTGATGAAGAGGCTTTTGAGGCCTTTTTTCACCAGTATAAGAACTTGGTATTCAAAACGGCTCTCCTGATGGGTAGTGATGGGCAGGAAGCTGAGGATGTTCTCCAAGAGGTCTTTATCAATGCCTGGAATTCGCGGCGCTCGTTCGATCCCAAGAAAGGGAAGCTCACCACGTGGCTATACCGAATTACGGTGAATCAGTCCATCAGTAAACATCGCAAGAAAAGTACAGTCTCCACATCACTCGATATGATCCAAGGTGAGGGCTTCAATCCGGTAAGTTCGTCAGAGGAAGATTCCCCGGACAATCTGGAAAACCTGAGATTGATGAGAGCCGTCGATTCAATGAACGACAAACACCGGCCGGTGCTCGTTCTGAGATATTTTAACGATCTATCCTACAGTGAAATTGCCCAAACTCTGAATATCCCTTTGGGAACAGTCAAGTCTCGACTCAATGAAGCCATGAAAAACCTGCGCAGGAAACTAGGTGAGGTTGAAAAGTCATGAAATGCCAAGAGGTGAACAAACGGCTGCTGGCCTATCTCGATGGCGAGCTGACATCTGGAGAGCGGCAAGAGATTAAGTCGCATTTGGATACGTGCCTTCAGTGTCGGCAGGAACTGGAGTCTGCGAGTGCCACCGTGAATCAACTCCAGCAAGCCTTTGAAGTGGCCACAATGGAGGCTGTCCCCTCACCGCAGGTGTGGGCGAGGATTAAGCAGAAACTATCGACGGAGGAAAAGCTAAACCCTGTTATTCCTGATCGAAGGAAATCAAGAAAAAGAGGAACTATCATAATGATCAAAAATTTCATATGGAGACAACCCAAGTGGAGAATCGCCATCACCGGTGCGATGGTGTTGACACTGATCGTCGCGCTGGCTCTGATCTTACCATCCTCGCCTGGAAAACCAGGAACAGCATTGGCCGCGGAGATCGCTTTGAATAGCCCGGAGGTCAAAGCCGCTCTCGGCGGTGGAGAGGTAAAAGCAATCCAAGCAACAATATCCGAGGGAGAGGGCTTGGTTGTCTGTGTTGCAGATATGCAGCCTCCGATTATTGTGAAGGTGGACTTGAAGTCTCGGAAGGTAACAGAAATCACCGATGCTCCTTTGCCTGAACTTACTGAGGCGGAAACGAAAGCAGCTATCGATATCGCCAAGTCCGATCCCACGGCACAGATAATGCTGGACAAAATGGGGGAAACACTGGGTCAGACAGTCTCTATTACAAGCGCGAAGGCTTTCCCGTGCTTTGTTTCCGGCACTGTGGAGACGAAGGGAGGGGAGATCAAGCTCCTCCCCAAGCCCAGGATGGCCATCGTTGAATTTGAGCTCAGTAAAAATCTGGGTTTAAATCTGATTCGGGTTACGGTTGACCTTGATGCGCAGAGAGTGATAGAAGCGGGGATATACTCAGACCAGGATGCCAAGAATCCCAATATAGGAATCTCTGTTGCCGTGCCTACAGATTCGGGACAACCCCCTACCGATGAAGAAGCCAAAATCGTTGCGAGGGGATTGATCAATGAAGACCCTATTTTCAAAGCATTGCTCAATCAGGGGTTCAGTATCTTGGATGACAGGATAATTGTCTTTCGATCCGATAATCGCCTGGATACAGAGAAAGGGGGATCGGTCGTCATTTCTACGCCGGGATCAGCCATTATGGAAATCACCAAGGGAGAAGAAAAATGGATAGTTATGGTAGATTTGGTTCAAAAGCAGATCCGATGGGTGCAAATCCCCGAGGCGCGAATTACTCCTATCGATCCGGTGCAGGATGCGAAAGATCGGGAACTCGTCCTCAATCTCCTTCAAAATGATCCTCAAGCCAAAGCCCTGATGGATCAGGGGGCAGTTCTATACATCCAATTGCACCGCGGGGATTTTGAATATGCGCCCTCTCCAGATACAGGAACCTTTGGCGTTCGTCCGCGAACTAATGCGACGGTGTATCTGATTCTGGGAGATGATTTGTGGGGATGCGATATTGACCTGAAAGCCGGCAAACTGGATGGCGCTATCGAACAAATGCCGGACTATTATCGGATTCCAGCAGAAAAGAAAGAAGCTGTTATGCAGATACTTGAAGCAGAGCCAAAAGTTAGGGAACTGCTGGGTGGAGGAGGACAACTTATCTATATCATGGGAGGCGGAGACTCCGAGTCGATATATATGTCCATGTCCATAATCTATGTGGAGAAAACCGGCGATTTTTGGGAGGCCGTTGTCTCTCTTGATAACATGAAATTCTTGGGCCTGGATATATTGGATTGAGGTGCCCTCGCCCCGGCAAGCGTCTTGACGTTGTGACGTCAAGACGCTATATTGGTTATGAGAGGTGCGCCATGAACACTCGAACCAAACGAGCCACGATCTATCTTGACCCGGACCTGCACAAGGCACTGCGGATGAAATCGATCGAGACCTCCCAGTCCATCTCAGAAGTGGTCAATGACGCTATCAGATTGGCGCTTTCCGAAGATGCGGATGACCTGTCTGCCTTTGAAGAGCGCGCCAATGATCCCCTCATTTCCTTCGAGGATATTTTGAAGGAACTCAAACGCAGTGGCAAAATATGAGATTGTGCTCCGGCGCAGCGTTCTGAAGGATTTGGAGCCGATTCCCGGCAAAGACGTAAAGCGGATTCTCTCGGCTATCGAATCTCTGGCAGAGAATCCGCGCCCCCCGCAATCCTGCAAGCTTTCTTCTCAAGAGAAATACCGCCTTCGTTGCGGTGTTTACCGCATCTTGTATTTCGTTGAGGACGACAGGCTAATCGTCTGCATTGTAAAGGTCGGACACCGCAAGGACGTGTACCGATAAATGTAGGGGCGAAGCATCCGCGGCAGTAGCGGATGCTTCGCCCCTACTCCTTTGGCCTTCCAAAATGGTATGATGACACCTAAAGGAGAACAAGGTGCCGAACCCTCTGGACAAAATCATCAGCCGCAACCAGATGGAAGAGCGCTTTCGCCAGGCGATAAGCGATTCTCTGGAGCAGGCGCGGCAAACAGGCGCAGCGGATATCGTTGTGGGGATTCCCTTCTACAATGAAGCGGATTCGATTGGGCACGTGCTGAGGGCCGCCATCAAGGGTCTGGACCAGTACTATCCGAATGCGAAATCGGTGATCGTAGCCGTCGGGTCCCCGGCGGGCGGAACGGCGCTCCAGGCTATTAAATCCATCCACCGGACGAAGAAATCCAACGTAGAGCGAATCGCTTTCACCTTCGATGACGACACGGTGGATGGGAAAGGGTGGAGTATCCGGGGCATCATGGAGATCGCGGACCAACTGGGTGGCGACCTGGTTTTGCTGGAGGCAGACCTGGTCAGCCGAAAAAGCAAGGAAGAAGTGGCGGGGATGACTCCGGAGTGGATTCAACTTTTGCTTGACCCGATCAGGCGCGGTCAGATGGATCTGGTCGTCTCCCGGTTCAACATGCACTATCTTGATATCATTGCCCACACCAACCTGACGCATCCACTGCTGAGTTCGGTTTATAACTGTCCGGTCTATTCCCTCGTGGGCGGCCTCCGGGGTATCGCTCACCCACTGCTTCGGGTTTATCGGGATGAAGCTCGCCGCAGCTGGAGCACCACAGTCGGCGGACATGGGATAGACGCCTGGATTGTCACCAATGCAATCATCAACAACGCCCGGATTGGTGAAGCCAACCTCGGGGTGAAAATCCATCAGCAGTCTGGAGGGAAGCGGGAACTGGTGTTCCGTCAGGTAACCCGAGCGCTGTTCGATCAGATTCGGAAAGACCAGGACTGGTGGCAATCCACTCAGACAACCGATGAGCCGCCCATCCTGAAACGATTACCGGTCATTGGCATTCGGAAACCGCACCGGCCTGTGACGGCAGAGATGGCTCCGGATGTGCTGATGGCCAAATACAAGGCAGGCTTCAATCAATTCCATTCGCTGTATGAGAAGATATTCCCGGTTGATATCTACCGGCAACTGGAGAATATGGCTGAGGTCCAATCGGAGAAGTTCAATTTCTCACCCGGCGCATGGGCCAAAGTTCTGTATGACTTGCTGCTGGCCTATGCTTTCAACCGGGATTTCGCTCAAGACGACCTGTTCGATTCCCTCATTCCCCTGTACGATGGCTTCACCGCCAGCAACCTGATCGAAATCGAGACGCTGAGAACTGAGCTGGAGTCGATCGCTCCTGAGAAAGCCGACCATCTCATTTCCATCGAATCTGAAGCCCGGATCGAAGCGCTGGTGGATGAGGTCTTGGTGCAGAAACCTATATTCATGGCTGCATGGCAGGAGAAATCGGAAGCGCTCAAGCCGTCGGTGCCCCAGGTGACCTACCGAGAGTTCATTCCCGGTGTGGCTCTAGTGGTTCCCTCGCAGATGCGTGCCCTCGATGGCGGGATCGTCACGGCGAACGGTGTTTATGAATCGGTGTTTGCCAGACGCCGCCAGGAGTTTGAGCGCTTCGTCTATCAGCGGCTGGAAGTTCAGCGCGGGGCCGGTTCTCAGGAAACCTCTCTGGCCATCAAGCAATTCCTCCTCTCGGTGGAAAATCGGCTTTTCCCCGAGGCCGATCTCTCGACCATCGAGGGTACGCAGCAGGCTGTCGACGCTATCTTTGCCGAATTTCCCCACCAGAAGGCTTTCTCCCTGGTTCCCGAAATGGTCTCGGTGATACTAGCGCAGACGCCGCCGATGGTTCTGCTGATCAAGCTCGGGTTTGATACTCTGGATAAACTCCTGCAAAAATATGATTCCCGGGATGTTCTGGCCCTGGTGAGCTGGGTGGAGGATCGGGACTACGTCGAGAGCCTCTGGGGAGTCATTCGGGAGAACATACGTCCCGAGCATTTTGGTCCCTGCGATATCAAGCCGCTGGTGGTCAAAGGGGATGATTTCCCGTCTCTGGTGGAGATGAAGGATTCCTCCGCCCTGGACAAACTGGGTTCCGGCATCCTGGTGACCAGCCTTCACAAGGGAATGGGCGGTGAATTTCCCAAACTGCGATACCTGACCACCATCGCCAAGAATATCATTGAGGCCGAGATGTTCGGCCAGGTGTGGCAGAGATTTGCTTCGGAGCGGAAGGACTTCGGCCGGAAGGTCATTGAATCGATCGAAGGACACTGGGGAAGAAAACCCCTCTCCGCGCACAGTATTTTCGAAGCCGCCATCCATCAATCGCTGGCGGCGCGCCTGCGGCAGATGGCTGAGGCCATCGCCGCAAGTGGTGAGGGAAATAAGGATCGACTGGCGTTAGCCGATGGTCTCAGATCGGTGGCCGATTCCTACGCCCTGGCATTAACGCTCCCGGATGGCGGCTTTGTGACGTGTTCCGCATGGTCATGGGCAAGCTACAGCTTCAGGGGTGGCAGAACTTCCCCCTCGCCACTCTCGGCGCACGTGGAGACGGACTGGGCGTCCCGGGAGTTTCTCTCCGAGTACTTCAAGGCAGTCGGAGGAACTGCTGACGATCTGGAAGAAGAGATAGTCGAGTTGATGGGACAGGGGAGGGCCTGGGAGGACCTGGCTCAACGGATGCTGGGAACGGAAAAGGAAGCCGGAACAATTATGCCCCGGGGAATAGCGGGACTCACTGAAGGGCAGCCTCTGGCCGGGATGCTGACCCGGTATGCGCATAATCCGGTGCTCGAACCCGTCAACGATCACCCCTGGGAATCAAAATACGTTCTCAATGCGGGCACCATCAGATTGGATGGCAAGGTCTATCTGGTTTACCGGGCATTCGGCGAAGACAAAATCTCACGGTTGGGCCTTGCCGTCAGTAAAGACGGGTTCAAATTCGAACACAGGCCGGATCACCCCATCTTCGAGCCGGAGGGAAAAGACGACGCCCAAGGATGTGAGGACCCTCGTTTGACGCGGATGGGGGATCGCATTTACATGACCTATACCGCCTACGACGGCATGATCGCCCAGATTGCCATGGCATCGATCCCAGTGGATGACTTCCTTCGTGAACACTGGCAATCATGGCAGAGACACGGCATGGTGTTCCCAGGAATCACCGATAAGGATGCTGCCCTGTTTCCCGAACAGTTCAACGGAAAGTTTGCTATGCTGCATCGGGTGGACCCGCATATCTGGGTGACTTTCTCGCCCCATCTGCGCTGCCCCTGGCCCAGAAGGATGCATGAAATACTGGCAGGAGCCACCTCCGGAATGATGTGGGACGCCACCAAGATCGGTGGCGGCTCCCAACCGATCAAAACCAGGTTCGGATGGTTGCTCATTACCCACGGAGTCGACTATGCGCACATCTACCGGCTGGGGGTGATGCTTTTGGACCTGACCAATCCGGCCAAATTGCTCTATCGATCCCCCAATTTCGTCCTGCAGCCGGAAGAGAAATGGGAGTTGGGCAAGGATGAGCAGTCGTGGGTTCCCCACGTCGTTTTCACGTGTGGGGCCGTTCCAGCAGGCGAAGAGAAGGAGATTCTCGATGCCGAGGATGAGCTGATCGTCTACTATGGCGCTGCAGATTCGGTGATCTGTGCGGCCACCGCCACCATCGGGGACCTGATCCCGGAGAAGTTTCGCTGAGGATAAAACTCCCTGTCCGGTATTCGATTAAGCGGGAGGAATCTCCAGCCGCCCTAGCTACTCTAGAAGGGTGCTGAGAAAGTCTGACTCAACCCCCTAACCCCCACTCGTTGGGGGAATCTTTTGACACTGGGGGACACCCCCAGACCCCCGGAAGGAGGAATCCTTCACCTCTTTGTCAGCAGCCTGGTAGAGACCCCAGTGTGGCTAAGGGGCAACCAGGTCTTCCAGTCCCAGCTCTCTCAACTTGTCCGGCGATGGCCTGCCGGTGATCTCATCGATCCCCATCTCATTCAGGCAACTCCGGCGTATGGCATCTTCATCTAGGGTGACGCCCTTCAGCGGTCCGTAAGAAAATGGCGGTACGCCTTTTGCTCTGGGGGGGAGTTGGAAATCACCCGGCGTGAAGCCTTCCCTGAGGTTGAAACAATGACGAAGCATCTGAATGCGCTCGCCCGACTTTAACCACTCCTCAGGGGT